>JAKSQH010000028.1 GCA_024404245.1 Clostridia bacterium | reverse complement strand
GCCAATCATCCCCGTGTACGGTATGAATACGGATGGCACTCTGGTATGCCTCATACCTGCCCGGACCGACAGCGTAGGTCTTGCCGAACGCGGTACGTTGGTGAAGCTGCTCGGTGGGGGAAAGATATGTTTTTGTGCTCATAGCTGCGGTCATGGTGATGTCCTCCTTCTGTATAGATACTGGTTTATGGATAAAGAGTTCTGAGTGGAAAAGTAAACTTATTCCAGCTATATAACGAATTATGTTTCTGGTTTATTCCAATCAAGTAAACATTTTACTTCTTCTTTTATCAACATCTTACACTGAAACGATGGCTTTTGCAAGAGGAATATCAAAAGTTCCCAAACATCCCTCTACCGGTCTTTTTTCATGCCTTTCAGCTTGCAATCGGTTGTATATCCGACGTTGCGGCATTCTTCGCGTCAAATTACCGGATTTCCCCTGCCTGTTCTATCCGAGGTGTCCCTCTGCTATGTAAATGCTCCATCATCCATAAATGTTGCAGCTGTGAACAAATTTTTTCTCTTTTTTTCCGGTCTGTGAATACGACTGTAACGGTTTCGATCCGGAACTCATTCTTTACAGGCACATTTGATCACAGGTAAGGGCGGGCTGACAAAAGTCCTCGCGTTTTTACAATACAGCCGCCCCGCGTGATCCTTCCGGACCGTCACGGGACGGCTGTATGTTTTTTACCTGATCAGTGTCGCGGATCCGTATGCCTTTACCGGATGCCCGGCGGCGTCAAACTCGGTGGTATATCTGAACATGAACGGAATACGTTCACGGGTCAGCAGGAACTCACCCTCCAGTGTTCCCGCGCCTTTCTCCAGCTGCCGGATCCAGTCACGGTACCTGTCCGCGTCTTCCGGCTGAATGAGTCCGCTTTCGATCACGGGTTCCGGATACTGATACACAACCGCCGGCAGACCGAGGTCCCGCATGCAGCGGAAGCAGGGTCTCATTTCCCTCGTCGCGATATCGTATTCCCAATAATAAATGTTCACCTGTTCACTTGCAATCTTGAAGCGTTTTTCATTATTGTTCAGCATCGCTTCACGCTGTATCTCATCCGTAATATTGCGTACCCCGGCGAAATAGACCGTTTCATCCTCTGTTTTCCAGACCATCCGGATTCTGGAACGCAGCCAGATCCGTTCTTCTCTGCAGCTTTCCGAACGAAGATGGCGGAGTGTCACACACTCCCGTTCTTCATCCGATTCCTCCGCGAGCGTCATCGTCTTCTCGTAAAGCGCGCGGTCCTCGCTGTCAAAGACACCCATCGCGTCCATCTGCAGAATGTCTTTCTCGCTCATGTTCATCCGCAGTTCATCCAGATACTGCTGATTCACGCGCAAAAGCTCAACACGGCCGGTTTCTCTCTTTCTGCTGAATACAGCCGCTGCACCGACATAATCATTGAAGATCAGCTTTTCCACCGGCATGGTATCCTTGGATTTACCGGTATTTACCGGTTCCCTGTTCGGCGGCATGCGGCCGATACGTGTTTCCGGACCGTCTGCCAGCTCCGTGAATTTATCCCCGGTGACAGGCTCGGAATACAGGAAGCCCTGAATGATATCACAGCCGATAGAGCGCAGATACTCCGCCTGCCCGATTTCTTCCACACCTTCCGCGATCACAGGCAGGCCGAGCCATTTGGCCATCCGCACCACGCAACTGAGCACGATGCCGCTGCGATCCTGCTCCTGTTCCGATATGAAACGCATATCCAGCTTCAGCAGGTCGAATCTTACACGGCTGAGCACGTTCAATGATGAATAGCCGCTGCCGAAATCATCCATTTCCACAAGGAAACCGTATTTGTGCAGCTGGTCAATCACCCTGTTGATATGCTGAGCGGAACCGATGATGGCGCTTTCCGTGATTTCAACACGCAACAGTTCAGCCGGCACGTCGTATCTCGCGCGGATTTCTTCCAGCTTATCGACAAAATCCGGCTGGTAGATATCATATCTTGCCACGTTAACGGATATCGGCACGATCTGCCCTCCGCGTTCAAGCCGCTTTTGCAGGAACGCGCAAACCGTTTCGAAAACATACAGATCCAGCTTGGTGATCAGGCCGTTCTTTTCGATAATCGGGATAAACGTATTCGGCGAGATCGCGCCGAAACGCGGATGTTCCCATCTGGCAAGCGCTTCCGCGCCCACCATGCATCCGGTCCTGTGGTTATACTGCGGCTGATAGGCCACCCTGAGCTGCTTTCTCTCCATTGCCATCGGAAGAGAACTGATGATTTCGTGCTCCGTAAGCAGTGTATCGCGCATGCTGTCTTCATAGATCGCGAACGGTTTGCTCAGATCATGCTTCACGGTGCTCTGCGCCAGAATCGCGCGTTCGGTATAATCCTCCGCGCTCAGATTCTGATCATCCGCGCGGCACAAACCTCCGCTCAGCCGTATCTCGAACGGCAGGTCATAGGATGCTACACGCTGAAAAACACCGAGCATAATTCTTCCCGCGTCATACAGGCTCATCTTCATCAGCAGATAGAAGCGATCCGCGCCCTCACGGCATCCGAATCCGGCGTCTCCAAGCTCCGTCCGTACAGCTTCTCCAACCGCTGCCAGCAGCCGGTCACCCGTTTCACTGCCGAACATATCGTTTATCACTTTAAACCGGATAATATCAAAATACCCGACAACAAACGGACCGCGCTCCGTATTTTCACGGCTTCGTTTCAGCGCCGCGTTCGCGTCCGAACAGAAAGCTTTGCGGGTCAGCAGGCCCGTCAGCGTATCATACCGTAATATATCCGGCAAACCGGCAACGCCGTATGTATCCCCGGTTGCACCGGTAAACAGCAGATGCAGCGTGTTTTCTCCGTTTTCCCGCCTGCATACAAACGCGTTCAGGCTGATCCGGCCCGAAAACAGTTCACTGCCGATACTCAGCACAATGCTGTATAGCCGCGGCGCGGCAGCCGGATCAAGCATCCTGTCAAACTGGCTAAGCACACTTTCCCGGCAGCTCTCATACAATGGCCACTTTTCCACGGTTCCCCGTAATTCATCAAGGCGCTCCGGTAATGTCAATCTGAGTCCGTTCAGCAGAGCGTCACTGAGAAGCAGCCGCCTGCCCGTGTCCATGCCGTATTCACACGCTGTATAGGCATCAGAGCCGACAGCATTTCCGGCAACGCTGTTTTCACACAGCACGTTCGCGTCATTACCCGGTCTTCCGTATGTTTCAGCAGCCATAAATCGCAAGCCCCTTTATCATGAGCGGTATTTCCATGTTTGATTATAGCATACCGCCATATGGAAGTAAATAATAAATGTAACTCCGTTTTTATCTTAATGTAATTATAATGTTAAGGAAAAAAGAGACACCGTTTCAAAAGTCACGGTGTCTCTCCTGTTTCAATCAAGCCTTTGCAAGGAGCAGCTTCACGGAAGCCTCGTCATCCGAAATCTCAACGGTTGCAAGCGGCGCGGAAACGGTACCGACGGAAGCCAGAGTTTCCCTGCAGATGTATTCTTCCCATCCGTCCGGAATGGCGCCTTCGGTCACCTGCAGAATGATGCGGTCCGCGATCTCACAGCCGGAATTCTTCCGCGCGTCCTGCACATTGCGTACGATCTCACGCGCGAGTCCTTCCTTCTTCAGATCCTCGTCAATCGTCAGGTCAAGCGAAACCACAATGCCGGCTTCGCTGGCGATGAACATACCGTCCTTCGCGTTATACTTCACCAGAATAATCTCGGAAGCCAGTTCCTCCTGCGTGCCGTTGATATCCAGCGTCACGGTACCGTTCTTCATGGCAAAGCGGCCGGATTTGATCGCCTTGATGATAAAGGGGACCTTGTCCGGATAACGGTTGCGGATTTCGTTGAAGTTCGGGTCATACTGAACGGTGGCGATATCGTCAACCTTGCTCAGGAATTCCACCTGCTTCACATTCAGCTCCTCAGCGATAACATCACTGAAGGCAGCCATGGATTCGGTCTGTGCCGCGTCGGAAAGCGCGATTCTCAGCGTCTTCAGCGGCTGGCGGTTCTTCACCTTGTTCTTGGCCCGGATAGAACGTGCCAGCACGATGATATCCTGTACAAGCGCGATGTCGCGCACCAGCGCGTCATCCTCATAGCTCGCGGGGATCACCGGCCAGGCGGCCAGATGCACGGATTCCTCACCGGTCAGGTTCCTGTAGATCTTTTCGGATACAATGGGAGCCACCGGCGCCAGCAGTTTGGTCAGGTTCACCAGCACATAATACAGCGTGTTATAGGCGTTCTTCTTGTCATCGCTGTAGCCGGATGCCCAGAAGCGTCTGCGTGAACGGCGGATGTACCAGTTTGTCAGCCCGTCAATCAGTGAAACCAGCCGGTCAACATACCGGTTCACCTGATAGCCGTTCATGCTGTCCGTGATCTCTGTCGCGGTGGAATACAGCTTCGCGAGAATCCAGCGGTCCAGCTGATTGTCGCTTTCCGGTTCCTTCATCTCCGGCTCGAAGCCGTCGATATTGGCGTAGGAGATAAAGAAGTTGCAGGCGTTCCAGTACGGCAGAATCACCTTCTGCAGCGCGTCAAGAATGCCGCTTTCATCAAAGGACAGGTCACCGATCAGCATCGCGTTGCTCTGATACAGGTACAGGCGGAACGCGTCCGTACCGAACTGTTTCATCAGCTCCATGGGATCGGTGTAGTTCTTTGAGGACTTGGACAGCTTTTTGCCGTCCTTCGCCAGAATCGTGCCGTGAACTACGCAGTTCTTGAACGCGGGGCGGTCAAACAGCGCGGTAGCCAGCACATGCAGATAGTAGAACCAGCAGCGGATCTGACCGGTATATTCCACAACGAAATCGGACGGGAAATGGCTTTCAAACCAGTCCTTGTTCTCAAAGGGATAATGCTTGGAGGCAAAAGGCACGCTGCCGCTTTCAAACCAGCAGTCCAGCACTTCGGGCACACGGATCATCTTCGCGCCGCAGTCGGGGCAGGTGAATGTGATCTTGTCCAGATACTGCCTGTGCAGATTGTCGGGTTCCACGCCGCTGGCGGCCTTAATGTCCGCGATGCTGCCGAGCACGGTCTGCTTACCGCAGTTTTCGCACTTCCAGATCGGGATAGGTGTGCTCCAGTAGCGGTTCCGGGAGATATTCCAGTCGCGCGCGCCGGCAAGCCAGTTGCCGAAGCGGCCGTGCTTCACGGTTTCGGGCAGCCAGTTCACCTGCTCATTGTGCTCCGTCATCTTGTCCTTGATCTTGCCGATATTGAAATAATAGGCATCCATGGCCTTGTAGATCAGGGGCCGCTTGCAGCGCCAGCAGTGAGGATAATTATGAACGATCGTTCCGTCCGCGACCGCTTTGCCGTTTTCATACAGGAAACGGATAACGATCGGATTCATTTCGATAACGTTCTTATCCTCCTGCAGGGGATAGAAATCAGTAATCTCCTCGGTGAAGCGGCCCTTCGCGTCAACGGGGTTCACCAGCGGAATGCCGTTGTTCTTGCAGGTCCAGTAGTCATCCTCGCCGAACGCGGGAGCGGTATGCACGATACCGACGCCCTCATCGGAGCCGACATAATCGGCGGACACTACGCGGAAAGCGCCTTCGGCCTTTTTATCGGCAAAATACGGGAACAGCGGTTCATACTCGATGCCGAGCAGTTCCTCGCCGGTGCATTCCTTTACGATAACGGGCTTTTCACCGAAAACCTTCACGAAGTTCTTCAGGGTGTCCTTGCAGGCAACATAGATCTGCTCGCCGACATCCGCGAAGGCATAGGTCAGCGTCTTGCCCACGGCAAGGCACAGATTGGACGGCAGCGTCCACGGCGTGGTGGTCCACGCCAGCAGATACACGGGCTTGCCGTTCTCGGTCAGATCGGTACGGAATTTGACCGCGATCCACCTGTCCTGCCGCGGGCGGGTGGAATCGGACTCACGCGTGTCGGAAATGGACAGCGAAGTTTCGCAGTGCGTGCAATAGGGCGTCACACGGTAGTCGCGGTAGATCAGGCCCTTGTCATAGCAGGTTTTGAAAGCCCACATGACGCTTTCCATGAAATCCTTGTTCATGGTTTTATAAGCGCCGTCATAATCCACCCAGCGGGCCATCTGTTCAACGTATTCACGCCACGCTTCGTTGTTGTTGGACACGATCTCATAGCACTTGTCATTGAAAACATCGATACCGATGGATTTTTCAATTTCGTTTTTATCATCAATGCCCATCAGAACCTCGGCCTGATTCTCAATCGGCAGGCCGTGGCAGTCCCAGCCCCAGACGCGCGGGACCTTATAGCCCTGCATGGTCCAGTAGCGGGAAATCATATCTTTGATGAAAGAAACAAGCACCGTTCCGTGATGAGGCTTTCCGGTCGGGAAAGGAGGTCCGTCATAAAAGACCACTTCACCGCCCTGAGGGCGCTCAACGGATTTCTCAAAGGTCTGATCATCCTTCCAGTATTGCAGGATCTCAGGCTGGATGACCGAAAAATCAGGTTTCGCGGACAGTTCTTCGAATCTCATTTCTAAACCTCCGAACCGGTAAATAAATAAGGAAACTTAACTAATAAATATTGCCACGGAAAGCACGCTTTGTCAATGAAAAAAGGCTTTCTGGGCATACAAACGGGCAATAAACATTTAAAATACCGTATACCGCGTACAAACAGGACACGCTGTCATTCCTCGTCCCTGTCCAGGATCTTCGGCACGATCGCCTGGCTGATCTTCCGCACGGCAACGCCAAGCAGCGCCAGCAGCACAATGCACATCAGGTATTTCAAAGCCTCCCACGGAATCAACGCGAGCAGCTTGAACGACAGAAACAGCAGCGGCGCGATCACAAGCACGCCCATACCGATCAGAAACAGGATCATCAGCCCGATCACCCGCAGCATATTCAGCAATGTTTTCACGTGTTATTCTCCTCCCGGACGTCCCGTCCCGCGGGCACGTTCCGTATTCTACCATAATGCCCGCCGATTTGGAATAGGCAGCGGCCGCTGAACATACCGGACAGCATTGCATTTTTTGCAAATAACCGTTGACAGTTTGCCGCAAAACAGCTATCCTTTTTATCAGAAAGAGGGGAAAACCGAATGATTTTCGTCAAGCGCAAAACAATCGGCCTGTTAATCAATAAAACCGACGCCTATTTCGATGATTCGGTCAGCAGAATGATCCAGACGGAAGCCAAGCGGCTGGATTATGACGTATTTGTTTTCTGCACTGTCGGTTACCATTCCAGCAACAATAAGTATGACCGTCATGAGCAGGGCATGCTGGATCTGGTTCCGCTTGAGCAGCTGGACGGAATCATTGTCGTGCCGGACAGCTATGAGCTCCCCGGCACGCGTCAGGCGCTGATGGATACGCTCCGTGAGCGCGCGTCATGCCCCGTTGTCGCCATCCGCTATCACGGTGATCCGTATCCCTGTATCTATACGGACGAGACGCGTGCCATCCGCCCGATCATCCGCCATCTGATCGAGGATCACAAGCTGACGGACATCCGCTTCCTGTCCGGTTACAGAGGGCATGTCGACGCCGAGCTTCGCCTGCAGTGCTACCGTGAGGAGATGGCTTCGCACGGGCTGACTGTGCGGGACGAAGATGTGCTTTACGGTGAAATGTGGCTGAATGACGGGCCCCCGGCATACAGGCATTTCTTCGAGGAATCCGAAACTCCGCCGCAGGCCGTTGTGTGCGCGAATGACTACATGGCCGTCAGTCTCATCCGCGAGCTGAACAAGCACGGTATCCGGGTTCCTGAAGACTGCATCGTCACCGGGTTTGATCATATTCAGGATACGGAGCTGGGCAACATTTCCCTCACGACCGTCGCGCAGGATTATGACGCCATGGTCAGGCGGGCAATGAACATGCTGGATAAATATATCCGTTCCGGAAAATCAGAAGGCAATGAGCCCGCAATTGAGAAAATCGGTCTGCCGGGTCGGCCTGTCTTCGGTACAAGCTGCGGCTGCGGCGTCATGAAAGCCGATGAACTCAACCGTTCCAATGTGCAGAACACGGCATATATCCGCTATCTGAAGCAGCGTGAAGTCAGCATGACCTATTTTTCCATTGAGGCCAGCGCCTGCGATTCTCTGAGTGACCTGCACGAAGTGATCATTCGCAAGAGCGAGGATATACCCGAGCAGCGGGATTTCTATCTCTGTCTGTTTGAAGAGGAGAATACGGACTCCGATCAGCACGTGTTTGCCGAGCAGATCACGGACCGCGCCTGCCTTGTTTCCGCTATGCGTGACCGCAAGGATAACGGCATGCCGATGATTTCCTTTGACCGCCGCGCGATTCTTCCGCCGATGGCCGACCGGCCCGATGAAGCGCAGACATTCTTCGTCATGCTTCTCCACCGTCAGGAAAGATGCTACGGTTATGCCGTATCCACCTATCTGGAAGGCGAGATTCCCTCCAACTTCTATCATCACTGGAATGTTGTGCTTGCGGGTGCCGTCCGTAATATTCATATTCAGGGTCGCCTGCAGCGCCTGTACGAGGAGCGCCGTCAGGCCTCCGTTACAGATCCGATGACGCGTATGCTCAACCGTCGCGGTTTTGAAGAGCAGATTCTGCCGCGCTGGGATCAGCTGTGTCTGGAACGCGCCAACGTTACTTTCGTCTATTTCGATATGGATAACCTGAAAACCATTAACGACCGTTACGGCCATGCCGACGGTGACAACGCAATCCGTATGCTCGGCCGTGCGATCATTCATTCCGCGCCCAAGGATTCCGCCTGTGCCCGCATGGGCGGTGATGAATTCGTTCTCTTCATGCCGAACACCACACGCGTGATGGCTGAACGCTATCCCGCGCTGTTTGAGCAGGTGCTGTCCGATATCAACAGCGAAAGCCGCAAGCCGTATAAAGCGGTCTGCAGTTACGGTATCTTTACCATTCATCTTGAGGAAGGCACGCAGCTTGAAACCTGCATCCAGTACAGTGATGAACAGATGTACAAAATGAAAAGCGCCCGCAAGAAAGAGGCGGCAAACAAAAAATGACCTGATCCGGCGCGGCATCGTCACACGTATGCCGCGTTTTTTTGCACTTTTTTAAATCCGTACGGAATCTTCCGGTGACTGCTTTCGTTTGATATATGAACAGTAAACGGACGGAGGTGAACCGCTCAGGGTTATGCAACACTTTTGCATCGTTTCCCGCGATATACTGTGCATGTACCCGGGAAATCTTGCAAAATCACTTTCCGGTTGGTATAATCACGTAAATTCTTATGAACAGCATTGGAGGTGCGCGTTTCATGAAAAGGTTCCTTTGTGTTCTGGCTCTGCTTGTGCTTGCCCTCACCCCTGTACTGGCAAGCGCCGCAACCATGAAAGTCGGCGGTTTCTATTATGTGAAGACCGCCAACGGTCTTCCCCTGAAGGTTCGCTCCACACCGGATGCCACGAGTGACGCGAACATCATCAAGAAGATCCCCTACCGTCAGACCGTTTCCGTTGAAAGCATCTACAACGGCACATGGGTCTTTGTCACCACCCGTGACCCCGATACAATGGGCGGCGAACTGAGCGGCTACATCATGTGCAAATACCTTACTTCCAAGGATCCCGGCCCCTACAAGAGCGGCGGTTATGACGGAGACCTGACCGGCCCCACCTATGAAGAGATTGACGCGGCCTGCAAGAGTCTGCGCCTGCTGGATGAGCCGTATCAGGCGGTTATCACAACCAAGAACCCCGCCAACTGGGTCCATCTGCGCTGGATTCCGAACACCAACGCGCGCTACAGTGCCAAGTATCTGTGCGATACGGAAATTCTGGTTCTGGCCGAAAGCAATACATGGGCACAGGTGCAGATCGTTGAAACCGGCTATGTCGGTTTCATTCTCAGGTCCTGCGTGGCTCCCCTGTACTGATCGCGTGAACGAATTATAAGGAGGATTTCAGTATGAAAAAAATTCTTGCTTCCTTGCTCGCGCTGATGCTTCTGTTCTCCTGCACGGCACTGGCTGAGAACAAAAGCTACACTATTGATGAAGGTGTCACAGTCAACGTTGTGGTACCGGAAGGCTATAAGGCGGATGATGCCGTCTTCTATGAAGGCAACCTGATCGCCGCTTTTGAGTCCGATGTTCGTGAAAACGCTCCCTGCATGACGCTGATGGTCTGCCCCTCCGAGGATTACAACGGTCTGGAGCGTCTCAATGATCTCAGTGAAGACGCGTTTGCTCAGCTGAAGTCCGACCTGTGCGAGGACCTGAACAATCCCACCGTCACCGAGGCGGAAACCGGACTGGGAACAAAGCTGATTGTGATCAATGAAAACTATACCGAATACAATTATGATTCCGTTACCATCTACACCCTGTACAAAGGATATCTGCTCCAGCTGTTCATGGTCTATGCTGACGAATCCGGAATACTTGAGAAGGTCATTACCGATGAGGATATCGCCCGCGGAATTCAGTTCTATACAGACATCGTTTTTGAATAATCCGCACTAAACACAGCGGCGGGGCCGGCAATAAACCGGCCCCGCCTTCGTATATATTCCCGTATCAATTCTTTGCGGGTTTGTTTCCGGCTTTCTTCCGGCCGGACTTGCCGCGAACAAACAGGATGATACTCTGCATCACGATGAAGATGCACAGCATGCCGCCTGTTGTGATGTTCTGCCACCACTCCTTGCCGCCGTTGCTGATACCGGATACCTGAACGATGTTCTTGATCGTGCTCAGGTTCAGCACGCCGAACAGTGTGCCGAATACATTGCCCACGCCGCCGGACAGCATCGTGCCGCCGATAATGGAGGAAGCGATGGCGTCCATTTCCATTCCCGCCGCCATGGTAGGATTGCCCGCGCCCTTATGCATCAGATTGACATAACCCGCGATCCCGGCAAGCAGACCGCTGATGATATACGCGTGGAAACGGACCCTCTGCACATTGCAGCCAAGCATCAGCGCGCTCTGCTGATTGCCACCCACCGCGTAGAAATGGCGTCCGAGGCGTGTTTTTTTCAGCATCAGCGCGACCGCCAGCAAAATAATCAACGCTACGATAACCGTCACTTCAAGCGTACCGGGCGTAAACACAACCTTCTTGGTCAGGCCTTTGATATCCGTGCTTCCCAGCGCGTCAATGCTGATACGGAAGTCCTTCAGCCGGATGAAAGCGGGGGCCGCTTCACTGGTCAGGCTGATACCTTCTTTGGATACCACGGTTACCAGCCCGCGCGCCAGGAACATGCCGGCCAGCGTAATGATAAACGGTTGAATCTTCAGATAGCTGATCAGGAATCCCTGGAAAACACCGAAAGCAAGACCGATACCGAGCGCCATCAGAATGGATACCCAGATTTCGCCGCCGTTTTGCAGATACTTCGCGCAGGCGATACTGACCAGCGCGATCACGGCACCCACGGAAATATCAATTCCGCCCGTAATCATCACAATCGTCAGGGCGCACGCCACAATGATCAGCGCTGCGTTCTCATTGAACATTGTCAGCAGCGTCTGCGGTTTCAGGAATCCCTTGTCTCCGAAGGCAATGATTGCCGCAACGTACAGCAGTACGAAAATCGCGACCGCGATAAAGAACAGCAACTGGGAGTTGGCAATCGGTTCCCGCTGCGTTTTGCCGCGGTTTCCGCCGGAAATCGTCTTTGTCATGGTTACGCCTCCTTCCCGGAAGAAATATCCGTTCCGGTCGTTTTACTTCTGAACTTTCCGACGATCCACGTTTTCCAGAACTTCGCGATTGTCTCCTTCACCTGATCGGAGCTGAAAATAACCAGCAGGAAAATGACAACCGCCTGATAAGCGGTAATATGCGTGCTCGGCACCTTCATCGCGATCAGCGTATTGAACAGCAGGCAGTACGCGTAGGCACCCAGCACGGAGCCGATAATTCTGAACTTGCCGCCGCCGAGACTGTTTCCGCCGATTGCCACGGCAAGAATGGCCTTCATTTCAAAGTCAACCATCAGGGAGTTGTATGTCACTTTTCCGCCGATACGGCACACATTGATCACGCCGGCAATCGCGCAGCATACACCGAGGATGGCAAAGCTGATCAGTTTGATCGCCACGCAGTTGATGCCGTTCAGCCGGGCCGCGCCCTGGTTGATACCCACTGTCTGTGTGTACAGGCGCAGGTTTGTGAACTTGAAAACAAGCGCGAACAGAATGCCGACAACAGCCACAATCAGAACCGGCGTCGGTACCGGGAAGCCCGGAATAACGGTTCCGATAATCGGCGTAATCGGGTTTTCCGGAATGAACAGGTTCGCGATCTGGCCGATCCAGTACGCGATGCTTCGTCCGCAGGTAAACAGAATCAGTGTGGCTATCATCGGCTGTATTTTGAACACAGCCACCAGCGTACCGTTGAACAGGGAGAAAAGAACCGTCACACCGCAGGTCGCCAGCAGCGCCACCAGAATCTGGGCGACACCGATCTCGTCAAACAGATACAGAACCTTCGCGAACATAGTTGCCGCGATTGTGCCAAGCGCGCCGACTGATATATCCTGTCCTCCGCACGCCGCGGTCACCAGGGTCATACCGATGGACAGAATAACCAGTTCGGAAGCATCAACGATCGTACTGATCAGGTTGCCCGCCAGCACCGGATTATTGTCATTGTTAAAGCGGATCGCGATATTGAAATACGATGAATCGCGCAGCAGATTGAACAGCAGCAGAAGTGCCAGTATTGTCACAGGAATCAGAAGCTGTGAGTGCTTCTGAAAGAAAGAGTAGCCCTGAGCTTCAGACTGCTTTTTCATTGTTCCTCACCCCCCGCGATTGTTCTCATGATTTCACTCTGATTCAGCTGCTCCCCTGTCAGTTCACCCACAACATGCTTGTCGCGCATAACGATCAGTCTGGAGCATGTCCGCAGCATTTCCTCAATTTCGGAGGAGATGAACGTCACCGTCATTCCTTCCTCGGCCAGTTTCAGCACGAGGCGCTGAATCTCCGTTTTGGTGCCGATATCAATACCGCGCGTAGGCTCATCCAGAATCAGATACTGCGGATGCGTCAGCAGCCATCTGGCCAGAATCACTTTCTGCTGATTGCCGCCGGAAAGGGATCCGACAGGCGTGTCCTGTGAGGCGGTTTTGATCTGCAGCGCTTTGATGTATTCATCGGCGAACGCTTCAGCCTCCGCGCGGGAGTAGGGCTTGAAGAAACCCTGCATCACCTGGCTCGCCAGAATGATATTATCCCTTACGGACAGATCCGCGATAATACCGTCGCGTTTCCGGTCCTCCGGCAGATAGCCGATGCCGTTCTTCATTGCCTGTTTGGGCCGTGTGATCTTCACACTTTTGCCGTGTACGCGTACCTTGCCGCCGGATACCTTATCCGCGCCGAAGATCGCGCGAACACACTCACTGCGTCCGGAGCCAAGCAGACCCGTAAAGCCTGTTACTTCCCCTTCATCCGCGTGGAAGCTGAACGGATTCGTTTCCTTGCTCGCGAGATCCTCCGCCTGATAGAAAGCCGGGCGTTCCACGGTCGCACGCTTGTCATGCCCGACGGAAATGTTGGACAGGTTTTCCAGTTCCTTGCCCATCATTTTGCTTACAAGGTCCAGCATCGGCAGGTTCTCTGTTTTATACTCGCCGACCAGTTCGCCGTTCCGGAGCACGGTGATCCGGTCGGAAACCGCGTACACCTGATCAAGGAAGTGAGTGACGAAGATAATACCGACACCCTCCTGCTTCAGCCTGCGCATCAGGGAGAAGAGCATCTCCACCTCATGGTCATCCAGAGATGAGGTAGGCTCGTCAAGAATCAGGACCTTGCACTGCATATCCACCGCGCGGGCAATCGCCACCATCTGCTGCACAGCCAGCGAGCAGCTTCCCAGCAACTGTTTCGCGCGCGCGGGTATGGAAAGGCTCTTAAGCAGTTCATCCGCGTCATGGTTGAATTTCTTCCACGGAACAATCGCGGTTTTATCCCGGCCGATATAGATGTTCTCAGCTACAGTCAGGTTCGGACACAGCGTAATTTCCTGATAAACAGTACTGATACCCTGATTCTGCGCCTGGCTCGGAGAGTGAATGGCGATCTCCTTCCCGTCCAGTATGATTTTTCCCGCGTCCTTGGGATAAACGCCCGTCAGGACCTTGATCAGGGTGGATTTGCCTGCGCCGTTCTCGCCCATCAACGCGTGAATCTCGCCGCGGCGAAGGGTAAACTCCACATTCTGAAGTGCTTTGACACCCGGAAATTGTTTGCAAATGCCGGTCATCCGAAGCAATACTTCATTTTCCATCTGTTCTCTCCTCCGTATGGTGTTACTGTTTCGTGAACAATGGGCAGGCGGCAGCGTCACGTTGCCGCTTCTCCGCTGTTCACACAAAACGCGGTGCAGATACGCGGAAGTTACTCCACATATCCGCACCGCGTTGCTATGAGATGCTAAACTTCAGTTTACCTGAAATCAGTCACCCAGACCGTAGTTGTTGATGTCATCCTCGGTGATGGTGTCGCAGACGAAGCAGGTTTCTTCGGAGATCTTCTGCTTCTTCTCGTTCAGGCCTTCGATGGTTCCGCCGTTGCTCAGGGTCTTGATCATTTCATCGATCACAGCGGCCTGGAAGGGGCTGCACTGTCCGTCGTAGTTCCATTCGCCGGCCAGAACCTTGCGCAGAGCCCACTTGTTGCAGTCAAAGCCCATAACGATGACATCGCCGTCTTTGCCGTGAGTGATGCCGGCTTCGTCCAGAGCAGCCACAGCGCCCTGAGCCATACCGTCGTTCTCAGCGTAGATGATGTTGAACTTTTCGCCGCTGTTGATCACGGATTCAACAATCTGCTTCGCGGTGGTCTCATCCCAGGTAGCGGTCTGCTGCGCAACAAGGTTGAACTTGCCGGCGGCAGCCTGTTCGTCCACAGCACCGGTACGACCGACCTGAGCATCGCTGCCCATGGCGCCCTGGATGTGGATGATGTTGTATTCGGGCAGATTCAGGCCCAGCAGCCAGTCAACGGCCAGCGCGCCTTCGTTCGCCATGTTGGAAACGACAGCAGCTTCATACAGGTCGGGATCGCAGTCGATCATACGGTCGAACAGGAACACGAGGATGCCGTTGTCCTTGGCCAGCTTCAGAACGGTGTCCCAGCCGGTGGTTTCGGCGGCGGAGATCAGCAGCACGTCAACGCCCGCGTTCACAAAGCGCTCGGCGGCGGCCAGCTGTTCGTCGTTCTTCAGGGTGTAGGCGGTCATAACTTCGTAGCCGTTCTCAGCGCTGAAAACTGTTTCGAAGTCCTTGACGTTGGCTTCACGGTAGCCGCTCTCAGACGGCGGGTTGTTCACGATACCGACTTTGATGCCATCGGCGGAAGCGACGGCGACCAGGCTCAGAACCAGAGCCAGAGCCAGAACCAGGGAAAGAATCTTCTTCATGGAATTTACCTCCTTTTTTATGAAACCTTCGGTTTCTTTAGGTCAAAAATACACCGTTCGGAACAAAAAGAAAATGGACGCAGATTTTGAAAATGTTTAAGATCATTCCAAAGTGGCGTCCATTATTCATCGTTTGGTTCATATTTATTATGTTCCGTGTCATTTTTATGCTGTAAAGGGGTTATTTTTTACATTTTGATTCTATTATTGCGAGTCTCTGTACTCGCCGGGCGTCATACCCGTGTTCTTTTTGAACAGGTAGCTGAAATAGTGATTGTCGTTGTATCCGACCTCGTACGCGATCGCGCCGCTCTTCATATCGGTCGTCCGCAGCAGTTCCTTCGCCCGCGCGATGCGCAGCCCGGTCAGATACTCCGTAAACGTCTTTCCGGTTTCCTGGCTGAACACGGTTGAAAAGCGGCTGTTGCTCATATTTACGGCACCCGCGACATCCTGCAGCATCAGATTCGGATCGGTATAATGCTGTGCCAGATAGTATCTCGCTTCCGTAATCACGGAGCGGGATTTCTTGTCGCTCGGCATCTCACTCAGTTCACGTACGCCTACAATCACAGGACGCGCGGGATCCTCCTCCATCGCGTGGCGGATATTCCGCGCCGTTTTCAGGCTTTTCACGATATCGGCGGGCCGGCCCACAATCTCACCGACGCACGCGCGGATCTTTCTGCACCCGCAGCGTTCCAGTTCCTTCGCGGCGGAACTGGCGAAAGCATACGCGCGTTCCTCGGTATCGGATTCATTATCACCCAGTATCAGAATTCTCGCGCCTGTTCTGCATCCCGTTACATACAGGATTCCTCCGGCGTTCTCCGCCAGTTCGCGCAGCGCCGCCACGCCGTCCGCGGCCGGCTCAAACGCGGCATCCACTACCGTATACTTGGCCGCGACCACATTCACGCCCATTCCGTGCAGCCGGGTGATCACATGCTCCGCGTCCGTTTCCGTCATTTCATCGTTATACAGGCTGTCAATCAGTTTTTCGCGAAGAAAATCGTCCGCGTCGGCAACATGGCTGTTCTTCCGTTCCTCCCGCTCTTTCCGCATGGTTTCCGTCACACGGTCAAGCGCCTGGCGCAGTTCCGCCGCGGTAATCGGCTTGAGCAGGTATTCGCGCACGCCCAGCTGTATCGCCTGCCGCGCGTAATCAAACTCGTCATAGCCGCTCAGAATGATAATGCCGATCCACGGCATCTCGCTGCGCACCGCTTTGCTCAGCGCCAGTCCGTCCATAAACGGCATGCGGATATCGGTAATCAGCACATCCGGATTTGTATCGCGGATCATCTGGATCGCGATCTCACCGTCGGGTGCCTCCCCGACCAGCGTGTAGTCGCTCGTTTCCCAGGGAAAAGAGTTCCGGATGCCTTCACGGATTACAATTTCGTCATCAACCAGAAATACCTTGGTCATCAGCCAGGTCCTCCTCTGTTCTGCACGGCACACGGAGCCGGATCACCGTTCCGTTCGGTCCGCTTTCGATTCTCAGCCCTTCGGGTTCGTTATAGTACAGCCGTATCCGCAGATCGACATTCACAAGGCCGAAGCCGCCGCTGCCTGTGGAATGCACAGGCTGGCGCGCGTTGATGCGCTGCCGCACCTCACGCAGGCGTTCTTCCGTCATGCCGCTGCCGGTGTCACTCACGGTGAACATCAGGTGATCGCCGTCTTTCTCCGCCTTTATGCGTATGATTCCGCCGCCGCGCTTGTATTTGATGCCGTGATACAGCGCGTTCTCAACCAGCGGCTGCAGCAGCAGTTTCAGCACATAATATCCGTCCAGCTCATCCGGAATGTCAATCTCGTACTTCAGGATATCGCGGTACCGCGTCTGCTGTATCATCAGATAACCGTTGATATGCTTCTTTTC
The DNA here is from genome assembly GCA_024404245.1 of Clostridia bacterium. GTDB lineage: Bacteria > Bacillota > Clostridia > Christensenellales > Aristaeellaceae > Aristaeella. The sequence continues at coordinate 8,863 of JAKSQH010000028.1, read as the reverse complement.
CTGGCTGATCGGTATCCAGTCGGCGCCGCTGCTCAGGCTGATGCGGAAAAAGTCGCTCAGCGCGCGCGTCAGGCGGATAACCTCATCCTCCTCACCCGCCTCCGCCTTCCATACAATGGCGTCGAGGGTGTTATACAGAAAATGCGGATTAATCTGAGCCTGCAGTGTACGCAGTTCCGCCTTCTTCAGGCTCCGCTCGTCCCTGATGCTCTGCTGCATCAGTTTTTCCATGTTTTCCGCCATTTCATTGACCTGGTCGGTCAATGTTTTCAGTTCGGTCACTTCGGTTTCGGGAATACGTGCCTGCAGGTCGCCTCCGGCAAGCTTCGCCGTCACGCTTTCCAGTTCCTTGATCGGTTCGCGTACGAACGTGCCCGTATTCTTCCTCGCGCGCCGGCTGATCAGCAGGCAGATGATAACCAGCAGAATCTCTGCGCCGGCGGTAATCAGCACAGTTCTTGTCAGGTACACACCGGTCGCCGCGCTTTCGTTGATTTCACCGGTGATATAGTCATTCAGCATGCTTTCCACAAGTGACGCGACGTTACGGACCTCGGTCAGAATCTCTTCGCTTTCCACCGTCGGCACGCTCTCAAGCACATTGTCGCGTATGCGCGTCGTATACTGTTCCAGCGTGTCCATTGTTCGCCGCGCTACGGTCAGCGCGAGCTTATCGTTATCGCCTGTTTCGCCGATAATGCGTTCAATGGTCGCGTCCGCCGCGTTAATCCGGTCAAACACATCACTGTCTTCCACGGTCACACGCCCGCTGACAACGTTCCATACCTCATCCGGTATCACCTCGGATATCTCGGGCTTAAGGCTCGCGATGGCGCTCATACGCTCAATGGAGCGATAATAGCGATCACTGAAAAGCAGCATCAGCACAAGGCTGATCGCCACCGGCACCACCAGCATGACCGTCAGCATCCGGCTCATTTTATCAATTCTGCCGACAATGCTCTGACTCTTTGTCCTCAGCTTCATATTCCACCTCTGGCTGTTTGTCAGTACCCTCTTTCGCCGATTTCCTCCAGGTTGTCATAATCACTGAAACTCTTTTCCGCGGCGTGTGTTTCGCGCGGTACCTCTTCGCCGTTTTTCAGCGCGAGCACGGTTTCCATCAGTGTGCTGCCCAGCATCGGCGTACACTCCACAATACAGTTGATCTTTCCTTGCTTCAGGATATCAATGGCTTCCTGTCCGCCGTCAATGGAAATAATCACCATGTCTTTTCCGGGCGTGAATCCGGCTTTCTCAATTTCCGGCAGTGCGCCGATCGTCATCTCATCATTATGGCTGTAGATTACGTCAATCGTATCGCCGTATTTTTCCAGCAGATAGCGCATGCATTCCGCGCCGCGGCTTTTGAGAAAGTCACCGTTCACACTTTCCAGCACATGAATTCTTTCATCGCCCGCGATGGTATCCATAAAGCCCTGCTGGCGCTGGCGCATGGGTGTCGAATCCTCCGTACCGGTAATCTCAACCACGTTCAGCGTATCCTTTCCGAGATCGTCCGCTTTCTTCAGCAGATACGCGGCGGCTTTCACACCTTCGCTGTAGAAATCCGCGCCGATCAGGCACTTATACAGGCTCTCGTCCTCCGTACGGATCGTCCTGTCCACCAGCACCACGGGAATGCCCGCCTGTTTTGCCTCATTCAGAACATTGTCCCATCCGTCTTCCACAATCGGTGAAAACGCGATTACATCCACACGGTACGCGATAAAGCGGCGGATCGCGTCAATCTGCTTGTCCTGCTTCTGGTTCGCGTTTTCCATCATCAGTGAAATACCGTAATTGGCAGCCTGATCCTGAATATCTTTCGTGTTTCCGATGCGCCAGCTGCTCTCGGAGCCGAGTTGGCTGAAGCCGAGCAGAATCTGGCTGTCCGTTTTTGTTTCCTCGTGTTTCGCGCATCCGCAAAGCGCAAAAATCATCACCGCGGCCAGAAGCACAGCAGTCAGCCTTTTCATATAGGTGTCCTCCGTTATTTCATCCGGATACGCCGTATCAGCGCGCGTACATCCGTAAAATCCATCCGCCGTACCCGTATGCCGGCATCAGTCATATTGTCAAAACAGTCCCTCATTTATATTATACGGAAAACCGTAACAAATAACGGTGGAATATCCTTTCACGAAAGTTCGTTTTTACGCCGCGGTCTTTCCGAGTTTCCGCCATACGGCGAGATACATCGTCACAAAGCAAGCGGTCGCGCCGGTCAGCGTGATCAGCGGAAAGCAAACGCCGAGCCCGGTCAGCGCGAGCGTCCCCTCTCCTTCGATATGGCCGATATACATTCTGTCCACAACGTTGTAAAGTACATTGACCAGTTCCGCCAGCATCATCGGAAAACCGAGTCTGATAATCAGTTTCGGAACGCTTCCCTGTGAAAAATTGCTTTTTGTCTCCATCGTCCGGTCCGCCCGTATTCATTGAATCGTCAGCGCGAACGCTGTCATCCGCGTACTGCGCCCCGCTATTTTATCATAGATCCGCTTCGTTTCATAGAATCACATGTGGCAAACCGCCCGGTTTCATGTTATGATGTACGGGTTGTATTATCGGATAGGAGTGATTTTGTTGGACTGGATGTACCTGTTCTATTTTTTGCTGGCAATCCTGTTTTTTTACGGTGCGAAAATCTGCGGCAAAGGTGAATGGAACGATGAGTTCACATCCCTGAAGCAGACCAAAATCCTGCAGGGTGCCACCGTACTGATGATTTCCTTTCACCATATGGCACAGAAAACCTGCGCGCCGTGGCATGAAAGAAAGTTTATCATTCACGGCATGGATGTTTTCGTACCGATGGGATATATGCTGTGCGCGGTCTTTCTTTTCTGCAGCAGCTACGGTCTGTACAAAAGCCTGAAAACAAAGCCGGGATATCTGAAGCATTTTGTACGCAGGCGTATTGTGCCGATCGCGGTCGCGTATTATCTTTCCGAGTTCATCTATCTGATTGTCCGTCTGCTGATGGGTGAGAAGCCGGGTGTATCCGGAATTCTGCTGTATCTCACAGGATTGCGGATGGCCAATTTTAACACATGGTATATCATCGCGATCCTGTTCTTCTATTTCATTTTCTATCTCGCCTTCCGGTTCTGCAAAAAGGACGGACCGGCCATCCTCATTGTTTTCGCGGTCACACTGCTGTATACCGTGCTCGGCGCGTTCATTGACCATCAGGATGTATGGTTCATGCGCGGCGAGTGGTGGTACAACAGCATCATCATGTTCCCGCTGGGGCTGCTGTTCGCGAAGTATGAGGCAAAAATCACGGCGTTCCTCAAAAAGGGATATCTGTTCTGGCTTCTGCTTTCATTCGCCGGCATCTTCGCGGCCTACCAACTGTCGCAGGTTCTGAACAACGGCGTCTGCGGCTATTACGGTGAAACCTGGGGAGACCCGCTGAAAGTGCCGCACAGGCTCGGCAGCGCCGCCGGTGAATGGCTGGTCTGCATATGCTACACAGCGTTCAATTTCCTGCTGCTGATGAAGGTCCGCCTCGGTAACAGGGCGCTGATGCTGCTGGGCGGCATAACGCTGGAATACTATCTCATGCACGGCGTTTTCGTTGAGCTTTTCGGTTTCAATTTCCTGGACTTTACGAAGAGCATTGTGTATATCAAAAATGTGCCGGTTTATATCGCGGTTGTTCTCGCGTGCAGCCTGGCGGCCGCGGTCCTGTTCCGCCTGCTGTGGAAATCCGTGATGAAGCTTCCCGTTTTCCGGCTGAAGGAGTAACCGGTATCCGGAAGTGACAGTATTCATTTATCATAAGAAAGGAATCCGATCATGAAAAAATTGTTGTCCGTCCTGCTCGTTTTCTGTCTGCTGTTCCCGTTCATTCCCGCTCTCGCGGAGGACGAAAGTGAAGTTTTCTACGTCAGCGATTTTTCCGAAAACGCGGGAGCCTGGTACACCCGCGGAGATGAAACGCAGCTGAACGTTTCAGACGGGATGCTGAACGTAACCGGTCGCAAGAAGAAATCCGACCTTGCCGCGCTCGACCTGCAGCTGAAGGACGGTCTGCTATATTCCTTCACGGCCGAAGTCATGCAGACCGCGAAAAAGTCCGTTGAGTTTTCCATGACCGTCGAACGTAAAAAGAAAGGGACTACCAGCTATACCAAGCTCGGCACGGTCAAAGCATCTCAGGGGGAAATCGTGTCCGTCACCGGTGAATGGCTGGTTGAACCGTATGACAGCTACACGTTCTATATTTCCACTGTCGGTACTTCCGCCGTGGACTACTCCATTGTCAGCCTCAGCATCTCCGTGTCCGATCCGTATCACCTGTCAGCCGTAACCTGGGAAGGTGAGCTTCCCTCCCTGAAGGAAACCTTCGCGGATTATTTTGATTTCGGTACCTGTGTCAGCCAGGCGGATGTCCGTGACGGCGGCCGTACAGCGCTTGTCCGGAAGCATTACAACATTCTCACGCCCGAAAACGAGCTCAAACCGGATTCTGTGCTGGACGTCACCGCCAGCAAACGGCTCGTGAAAGAGCAGAACGATGACACCGCGGTCGCCGTACGTTTCGGCGGCGCGAAGCCCATCCTCGATTTTGCCCGGAACAACGGTATGAAAGTGCACGGTCATGTGCTTGTCTGGCACAGTCAGACACCTGAGGAGTTCTTCCATGTGGGTTATGACAGGAAAAACGCCTATGTATCGCGTGAAGTCATGCTCGCGCGGCTGGAAAACTACATCCGTCTGGTCTTTGAATATATGGATGAAAACTACCCCGGGCTGATCGTTTCCTGGGATGTGGCAAACGAATGTGTCGCGGACGGAACTTCAAGCCTGCGCTCATCAAACTGGACAAAAGTCGTCGGCAGCGATTTCGTGAACCGTGCTTTCGAATATGCCGACAAATACGCACCGGAAGGCGTAAAACTTTTCTATAACGATTATTCCACGCCCTATGAACCGAAGCTCACCGGCATCGTGAATCTGCTTTCCTCACTTGTCGCGGAAGGGCATATCGACGGTTACGGTTTCCAGTCCCACTATCAAAGCAACACGCCTTCGGTTGACGAAGTGCGTAAAGCGTTTGACCGTATCTCCGCGCTCGGGCTGAGCCTGCGCGTCAGCGAGCTGGATATCGCCGTGACCGCGGATACGGACAAAACCCGTGAAGAGCAGGCTGCCCGCTACGCGGAGCTGACGGAACTCTGGCTCGGCTATGCCGACAGGCTGGATGCCGTTCAGGTCTGGGGGGTCAGTGACGGAACAAGCTGGATCAGAGAAAAGTATCCCCTGCTGTTTGACGCGAGACTGCAGCCCAAGCCCGCGTTTTTCAGCCTTGTGAACGTACCGGAGTAATCCGGTTCCAAAAATACGCGGAGACCCCGGTTTCGGGGTCTCCTTATTTATTCACCGAAATGATGTATTACCGCAGCACTTCCTCAAGAACGCGTACGACGCTCTCCAGCCCTTTTTCGTCCTTTTCGTCAAACCGCGCGAACAGCGGGCTGTCAATATCCAGCACGCCGTATATTTCGCCGTTCCTGTGTATCGGCACGACAATTTCGGAGTTCGACGCGCTGTCGCACGCGATATGCCCGTCAAAAGTATGCACATCCTGTACGCGCACGGTTTCATTCCGTGCCGCCGCGGCACCGCATACGCCCTTCCCGGGTTCAATCACAGTGCAGGCGATCTTCCCCTGAAAAGGTCCCAGAATCAGGTTGCCCTCATGCATCAGATAAAAACCGCACCAGTTAATGTCCGGCAGTGTTTCCCATATCAGCGCGGACGCGTTGCTGAGAATGCTTATCCGGTGCGCTGTATCCTCCGAGATCACTCTCAGACTCTGTCCGAGTTCATCGTAGTCCGTTCCGGCGCCGTGTTCCGGTATTGTGCGGTGTTCCATTGTCTGTTCAGCTCCCTTGTTTCATCATCGTTCACATGTCAGCATCATACACCGTAACGGCTGAAAAAGAAAGCCCTTACGGAAAACAGTCCCGGTATTTACAGTTTCTGTATTCTTTACTTTTCATTGCCTGTTTGATAGAATGATGTCAGAAAACAATGTTATCAACCCATGGAGGTATCATAAAATGGCAAAGTGGGCAAGAATTCTGTATCAGCCCGGAACGCCTCTCGGCAAAAACGGTCTGAGGGCAACCGCGTGTGAAGAGCATATCCGGCTGGCAAAAGACGCCGCGGCCGAAGGCATGGTTCTGCTGAAGAATGACGGCGGTCTGCTGCCTTTCGCGCCGGGCACAAGGCTCGCCATGTTCGGCAAGGGGATCTTTGACTATGTCAAGGGCGGCGGCGGCAGCGGTGATGTGACCGTCGCGTATACTGTCAACCTGTATGACGGGCTGAAAAAAGTCGCCGCCGGCATTGATATTGATGAAGCAACAATCGGTTTTTACCGTGAGTATGTGCGTCAGAAGTACGCGGAAGGCTGTCAGCCCGGTCTGATCGCCGAACCGGAGCTTCCGGACAGTCTGCTCGCGTCAGCGCGCGCCGGGGCGGATACGGCAGTCATCTGCATCAGCCGTTTTTCCGGTGAGGGGTGGGATCGCTTTGTCGGAGAAGCCAAGCCTTCCGAAGGGCACAGTGCCGCCGCGGCGGAAGCCGGCAACACGCTGTTCACCCGTGCCGATTTCTATCTTTCTGACGCTGAGTCTGATATGGTCAGAAAGGTAAAGGAAGCCTTCCCGAAGGTCGCCGTTGTGCTGAACGTCGGCGGTATGGTGGATACGGAATGGTTCATCCGTGACAGCGCCATTCAGTCCGTGCTGGTCGCGTGGCAGGGCGGCATTGAAGGCGGCACCGCGGCGGCGGAACTGCTCTGCGGGTTGAAAAACCCGTGCGGGAAGCTGAGCGATACCTTTGCCAGAGACCTCACGGATTATCCGGGCACCGCCGCGTTCCACGAATCGGATACATATGTTGAATATACCGAGGATATTTACATGGGATACCGTTATTTCGGAACGATTCCCGGGAAAAAGGATCTGGTGAATTATCCGTTCGGCTTCGGCCTGTCCTACACAACCTTCTCCCTGTCCGTGCCTGAAGCCGCGGAGAAAGACGGAAATATCGCGGTCACGTTAACAGTCACGAACACGGGTGACAGAGCCGGCAAAGAAGTGGTTCAGGTCTACTTCTCGGCTCCGCAGGGAGCACTCGGCAAACCCGCGAGAGTCCTCGCGGCCTTCCGGAAAACACGTCTTCTGAACGCCGGTGAATCGCAGGCGGTTACCCTCGTCTTCCCCGTTACCGCCATGGCAAGCTATGACGATCTCGGCAAAATCGAAAAATCCTGCTATGTACTTGAAAAAGGCGATTATCATTTTTACGCCGGTACATCCGTCCGTGACGCGGAGGAGGTTCCTTTCGTGTTCACAGTCAGTGAGAATACGGTCACGGAACGTCTCACCGCCAGAATGGTTCCCTCAAGTCTCCCGAAGCGTCTGAAAGCGGACGGCACGTATGAATCACTGCCGGCGGGAACACCGAATGATCCCGACGCGACGGAGCTTGATAAAATCGAATGGAGCGAATATCTCCCCGCCGTCCGCGCGGTGGAAAGGATCTCCCTGCGCAAGCTCAAGCAGCTTGATTTGCCGGACTTCGGCAAAGTAGCCGAAGGCACCGTCACCCTGGATGATTTTATCGCCCGGCTTTCGGATGACGAAGTTGCCCATCTGCTGGGCGGGCAGCCCAACACCGGCGTAGCCAACACATGGGGTTTCGGCAATCTCCCGCAGTACCATGTTCCGAACGCGATGACGGCGGACGGACCCGCGGGTCTCCGGATACGGCCCGAATGCGGCGTGTGCACCACAGCCTTCCCATGCGCCACGCTGCTCGCGTGCACCTGGGATCCGGAAATCACTTATGCCGTCGGCGCCGCCGGCGCCCTCGAGGTAAAGGAAAACAACATCGCGATGTGGCTGACACCTGCCGTCAATATCCATCGCAGTCCGCTCTGCGGCAGGAACTTTGAGTATTACTCCGAGGATCCGTATCTGACCGGCACAATGGCAGCCGGCATGGTCAAAGGTATTCAGAGTCAGCATATTTCTCCTTCTGTCAAGCACTTCGCGCTCAACAATAAGGAAACCAACCGCAGGTTCAGCGATTCACGTGTATCCGAGCGCGCCATCCGCGAGATTTATCTGAAGGGTTTCGAAATCATCGTGAAAACGGCGCGTCCCTGGTGCATCATGAGCTCCTATAATATCATCAACGGACACCGCGCGTCGGAAAACACGGATATGCTGACCGGCATTCTGCGTGATGAATGGGGCTATGACGGCATGGTCACCACGGACTGGTGGACAGCCGGCGAGCACTATAAGGAAGTAAAGGCCGGCAATGACCTGAAAATGGCAAACGGCTATCCGGACCGTCTGCTCGAGGCGCTGGAAAAGGGTCTCATCACCCGCGAAGAAATGAACATCTGCGTGAAACGGATTCTGAATACCCTGCTCAAATTTGACTGACAAACCGGCATCACAGGATTCAGACATACGGACCTGCCGCGTGCAAAACGGCAGGTCTGTTTTTGTTGCTTTTGGCGACTGCTATTTCATCAAGGTAGCAAAAGAAAAAGAAATTAGTATCCAATGGAATAATACAAAAGTGTCGCTCATTATATGGATGAACCCGATTCTTAGAACTCATTATCCGCGAACCAACATTGATATATAAAGGAGGCTTCAACATGTCAGAAATAGCCAAAGCAAAAACATATCTTTCCCCCACCGAGCAGCTTCACCAACGTACCGCGTTCGGCAAGACCTACGCTGTCGGTCCGGGCAGGTATGAGGACTACCGGAGTGCCATCCGTATTCATACCGTGCACGGGGATGACCGGCAGGAGATC
>JAKSQH010000027.1 GCA_024404245.1 Clostridia bacterium | reverse complement strand
TCTTCAACGCGGCGTTCGGCTGGACGCTGAGCCGCTTCGGACAGTTTGACGACGCAGTGTTCACTACGGTCTACAACGGCCGCGGTGATTCCAGGCTGGCCGCCTGCCTGACCATGCTGGTCAGGACGCTTCCCGTGCTGGTCCGTACCGGCGAAAACCGGTCGGTTGCCGAACTGCTGCATGAGACGCAGGAGCAGCTGCTTGACAGCATGGCGAATGATCTTTTCTCCTTCGCAGAGATTTCATCCGCCTACGATATCCATTCCGATATTCTCTTTGTTTATCAGGGTGACAACTTTACCTTTGATACTTTCTGCGGTGAAAAGGCGGAATTGGTGAATGTCATGCCGGATGTGGCCAAGGCGCCCATCACGCTGACCGTCGATCTGCGGGACGGGAAGTATCTCCTAAAGGCGGACTACCTGCGCACGATGTATAACGAGGCGCTTATCGAAAGTCTGCTGGATGTTTTCTGCCTTGTGCTGAAAGGTTTCACGGAAAAGACACGGCCGGAGGAGATCTCCCTGCTGACGGAAAAAGCCGCTCAGAGGCTGGCGGATATCAATGATACGGAACGGCCGCTGGAAGACCTTACGGTAAACGCTTTGTTTGAACGTCAGGCTGAACTTCTCCCGGACAAGACAGCCGTGATCGCGAACGGCAGAAAGCTGACTTACGGTGAACTGAACAACGCGGCGAACAGGATCGCGCACGGTCTACGTGAATACGGAATTACCCGCGATAATATCGTCGGGATGATGCTTGACCGCACCGTGGAAATTGATATGGTTGAGCTGGGCATCATCAAAGCCGGCGGCGCGTTCCTCGGCCTGCTGCCATCCTATCCGGATGACAGAATCTCATACTGCCTTGAGGACGCGGAAAGCCCTGCCGTCATTACGACGGAGGAAATCCGGAACGCGAGGCCGGAACTGTTCTCCGCGGATAAGCCATACCGTACACTGACCGTTGAGGAACTGCTCCGGAACGAAAATGACCGGAATCCGGATTATCCGATTCCGACAGACAGCCTGGTGTACTGCATATACACATCCGGTTCCACAGGGAAACCCAAAGGGGTCATGATTGAACACCGCAATCTGGTTTGCTACGCGACACCTTTTGATTTTGCCTATTCCTACCTTTACGGGGATAAGAGCGGGGATGTTGTTCTCACAATCAGTTCACTGACCTTTGACATGTCGATCATGGACAATCTCGCCATGCTGATGAACGGGAAGACCGTATGCATCGCGAACGAACGGGAAATTCACAACCCGCTGCTGCTGGCTGAGCTTCTTTTGCAGAACCGGGTTGACACCATTCTCGCCACGCCTTCGTTTATCACCAATAATATGGGTGTTCCCGAGTTCAGATCCATCGTCGGCAATCTGAAGACAATTGTTTCCGGCGCGGAGAAGTTCCCGGCCTCTCTGTACACCGAATTGAAGGACATTGCACCGGAACTGAATATCCTGAATGCCTACGGACCTTCGGAATGCACGATCTCCTGCTGCGCGAAAGTGTTGCAGAACAGCCGGGACATCACCATCGGAGGACCGAACGCCAACACACGGTTCTGCGTGACGGACCGCTTCGGTAACACTCTGCCGCCCTATGCCTGCGGCGAGTTGATAATTTGCGGCGGCCTTGTGGGAAGAGGATATGTCAATCTGCCTGAGAAGACGAAGGCTTCCTTCTTTACGCTGAACGGGCAGCCTGCCTACCACAGCGGCGATATGGTGCGCTTCAACGCCGACGGTGAGATCGAATTCTTCGGCAGAAAGGACAATCAGGTCAAGCTTCGCGGATTCCGTGTTGAACTGGATGAAATTGAAAAGTGCATCTGTGATTTTGACGGTGTTAACCAGAGCAAGGTTGTTGTCCGCAACAACGGCGCGGAGGATTTCCTGGCGGGTTACTATACAGCGGATACGGATGTGGATGCTGAAAAACTGAACGCGTATCTGAAGGCTCATCTCACGTATTACATGGTCCCGGATGTCATGACGCGCCTGGATGCCATGCCGTTGACCGCGAGCGGAAAGATCGACAAGAAGGCGCTTCCGGAAATCAGGCGCGAGAAGAAGAAAACATCACGGAAAGCGGCGCGCAAGTCTACGGAACAGGAACTGTGCGAACTGTTTGCCTCTGTTCTGTCACTGGATGAATTCTACGCGGATGATAATTTCTTTGAAATGGGCGGCACATCTCTTTCCGCATCCAAGGTGACCATGCAGCTGATGGCGAAGGGGCTGAAGGTGGAATATCAGGATGTTTTCGATAATCCCACGCCCGAAATGCTCGCTGACTTTATTGAAGCGCGGAACAAACCCGCTCAGACGGTTCGGACGGATGACAGCGGTTCCGATATCGTTTCGGACTATCCGGAACAGCTGCAATACAACACACTCGAATACGCGCATGAAGTAAAACGGGAACCGCTCGGTGATGTTCTGCTTACGGGCGCTGTCGGCTTCCTGGGAATACATGTTCTTGTGGAGCTGATTAACGCGAATGAGGGCAGGATCATCTGCCTGGTGAGAAAATCCGATTTCCCGTCATCGGCGGAACGTCTGAAGAATATGCTGATCTATTACTTCGGCGAGTCGTTTGACGAGGCACTGGCGAACCGGATCACGGTTCTGGATGCCGATATCACAGATGATGTGGCGGAAAAGGTTGCGGGAGTCCGCTTTGACACGATCATCAACTGCGCCGCCTGCGTCAAGCATTACGCGGCGGATGACGTAATCGAGCGGATCAATGTGCACGGGGTTGAAAATCTGATCGGAATCGCCCGCGAACGGAACGCGCGGCTGGTGCAGATCTCCACTGTTTCCATTCCCGGCGCGCATACCGAAGAAACATGGAAACGCCATGTGCAGATGTATGAGAACAGTCTCTTTGTGATTGACAGTATGGGCAATAAGTACGCGCTGTCCAAGTACCATGCCGAGCTGAAGATGCTTGAAGCTGTCAAAAACGGTATGCGAGGCAAGATCATCCGCGTCGGTAATCTGATGGGACGATATAAGGATGGCGAGTTCCAGATCAACTTTGAAACGAATGCCTTCCTGAACGCGGTGCGCGGTTTCGCTGCCATTGGCAAATCGCCCATCAGCCACGCTACAGATCCCATGAGCTTTTCTCCCATTGATATGACGGCGAAGGCGGTTGTACTGCTGGCGGGTACCAATGACAAGTTTACCGCGTTCAACGCTGACAGCAGGTTCATCTTTGACGAGTGGCAGCTGATTGAAGCGGCCAACCGTTGCGGTGTGAGCATTACGCCTGTGGCGGACGAGGAGTACTATGCCGATTATCACCGGATGCTCGGTGACCCGAAAATCAACATGAAGCTACGCGGCCTTATGACCAATGACCGCCCGGATCTTCACGGTGTGGTCAATGACAATAAGTTCACCACAAATATCCTTTACCGCCTCGGGTTCTCGTGGCCGCTTCCGGATATGGCCTATTTTGAACGGGCGATCAACAGCCTGCTTTCACTGGGGTATTTTGATTCGGATACGGTAGATGATGAATAATTCATGGCGTTTTCTGACAGCATAGCTTTCTGCGAAAAACAGGAAAAAGGCACCGCGGGGTGCCTTTTTCGAGTGCGCGCGATATGAAGTTACTTTTCGATGATGTTGAGCTTCTTGTCGATCCCGGTCATGCGGAAGATGCTCATGACGCCCGGAACCACATTGATCACGGAAAACTCGGCATTCATGGATTTTGCTTTTTTACCTGCAGCGACAACCGCGCGAAGCCCGGCGGAGGCCATGTATTCCACCATGCTGAAATCCAGCACCAACCCGGAAGCTTCGGTCAGTGAATCCACAGCATTGGACAGCTCCGGGGAAGATACGGTGTCAAGCCATCCTTCGGGGCTCAGTGTGATCTTTCCGTTCTCATTGCTCTGATGAATTGTCATTTTGTAAATCCTCCTTGATGTATTTTATTAATGTCAGAATATTCTGTCCGCGGGTGTATTCATAATCCACGCTGTCCGCCACGGTGAAGGCAATCAGCTTGCCGAGCCCGCCGATCTGCAGATCCGGGTCATAATCGTCGGCCGAGATCACGCTTTCACGCGGGTCATAAGGGATTCCGCCGTCAGAGAAACGCATCATGATGCGATCCGACTGCTCCAAGGTGAAAAGGATCTTTTCACCTTCATGAACACGGTCTTTGAAGGCGTAGGATACGATGTTGACGAAGATTTCCTCGGCGGCGACACACAGATCCAGCTTTAACGGGTAGGGAAGGTCACATGCCAGAATCGTTTCACGGATTCTGGAAAACTCCCGCAGATCCACATCCAGTTTCAGATCGTAGGTGTCCTTGACAGTCAGTGTCATCAGCGTGATATCGTCATGCTGGTCGGCACCGGCGGAGAACGCGGTCAGGGAATCAAAGACGTAACGGACAATGTTTTCCTCGTGAGACGCTTTTGCTTCAAGCAATGTCTGTTCCAAACGCTCTGTACCGTAGAAACGCATTCCGGGGTCTGTGGCTTCATCCACGCCGTCTGTATACAGGAACAGCACATCACCCGTTTGCAGTGTTACATTTTCCTCAGCGTATTCCTCACCGGGGAACAGACCCAACAGGGTATTCTGGACGGTTACGGGCTTCCGGAGCGCGTCATGCAGAATGTAAGGCGGATTATGCCCCGCGTTCGCGAAAACAAGCTGTTTGGTCTTCTTGTTATAGATACCCACAAAGGCCGTGGCGAACAGCATCCGCGGGTTCTGTTCCGAAAGGGTGTCATTCGCGCTTTCCAGAATGGAGGCCGGTGACAGACCGGTTCTGGCATACTGGCGGATCAGCATCAGGGTGACGGACATGAAAATGGCAGCCGGCATTCCTTTGCCGGATACGTCCGCCACAACGAAAAGGACTCTGTCATCATCCAGCGGCAGATAGTCGTACAGGTCTCCCCCGATATCCCTGGCCGGATTCATCATCGCACGGATTTCGATACCGTCCGCGCTGAATCTTTCAGGCGGCAGGAAACCTTTCTGAATATATGCCGCGGTTTCCAACTGTGACTTCTGGTCCGCTTTATCCTCATTCAAATGCTGAATATCTTTCAGATAATGATCGATATCCCGCGTCATGCTGTTGAAGGCGGAGGCAATCATGCCGAATTCATCGTCCCTGCCGTCATCCAGATGTACATCCGCACGCTGCCCGTTCGTAATGAATTCCGTCATGGCTTTGCTGATCCGCTTCGCGGGACGGGAGACCTTCCTTATTATGGTATAATAGAGTGTAATAATCAACGCGGCAAAAACAGCCAACAGAACGGCGGCGATGAGGATAAACTTCCTGAGGACATCCTTCATGATCTCTTCCATCGAGACCGTAACGCCGGCGATCAGTGTATTACCAAAGCTGTCTTCCTGTTTTGTGATGATGTCGATGATGTCGACGTTTGGCCCATGATCCAGTACCGCGTACATGGATGAACCGTCCAGAATCGATTGAAAGGCCGGAGTCATTTCGTATTCCAGGTCTTCGTCCGCGACCCAGTCGAATTCCACGTTCAGATCAGGATCGTTGAAGCAGAAATCGATATACCTGAGGGTTCCGTTTTCCGGATTGACTTTATACAGATAAACGTATTCGATGCGATACCAGTTACAGATATATTCGCTGTACACATGGATATCATCATGGAGATGAACGTCAACAGGGACGCCTTCTTTATCCGCGTCGTAAGCGATCAAGTCATTATACATGCTCAGAATCGTGCGGGCGTAGCGTTCGTTTTCACTCAGAATAATATTGCGCACGGCGTGAAAGGAACCGACGCCGAGAATGACAAACGCGACAAGAAGCAACAGGGCGACACGGAATGTCAGCTTTCGCGCAATGGATTTTCGCATCGGTGCTCCTCCTGTGAGATTGATTTCCGTAAGGCAGTATTATCATACACCCGTTCAAGCCGCCGACGCAATGTGTATACAGAAACTAACGGGTTTTCCGGTGAAACGGCAACCCATAACCACGATATAAACCGGCCGACGGTCATACAACCGCCGGTGCTGTATTGACAAAGGATCCGGTTTGACATACAATATGGGCGAAGCAAATGCTTCGATCCTCCCGGTGCTGACGGAATGTGAAATGACACAGTGCCCCGGGTCGGATTCTGAAAATGCCGACCGTCTGGGCGCCCTTACAGGGGTGCCCGGATTTTTTTTAATCAGGAGGGAAATGTTATGCAGTTTGAACAGTGGAAAGGCTTTAATGACGGTGTCTGGAAAACAGGAATCGACGTACGTGATTTTATTGATAAGAATTATACGCCCTATACCGGAGACGGAAGTTTTCTGTGCGGTCCCACCGAACGCACAAGGCACGCGCTCGCACGGCTGGAAGAACTGAAAAAGGCTGAGCAGGATAAGGGCGGTGTACTGGCGGTGGATACCACAACCGTTTCCTCACTCTGCAATTACAAACCCGGCTATCTGGACGGAGAAAATGATCTGATTGTCGGCCTGCAGACCGATGAACCCCTGAAACGCGGCGTCAACCCCTTCGGCGGCATCCGCATGGCCCGCAGCGCCTGTGAGGCTTACGGTTATCAGCTCAGTGACAAGATTGAGGAATACTTTACCTACCGCACCACCCATAATGACGGCGTATTCCGTGTATACACGGATGAAATGAAAGCCGCCCGTCATTGCGCGCTGCTGACCGGCCTTCCGGATGCCTACGGCCGCGGCCGCATCATCGGCGACTATCGGCGGATCGCTCTTTACGGCGTGGATGTGCTGATCGCGGAAAAGAAAAAGGACAAGCAAAAAGCCGGCGACAACTTCATGAGTGTGGATAATATCCGCCTGTTGGAAGAACTGTATCAGCAGATTAACTTTCTTGGTAAACTGAAGGAAATGGCGGCAATGTACGGCTATGATATTTCCCGTCCAGCCGCCAATGCCCGTGAAGCGATCCAGTGGACCTACTTCGGATATCTGGCCGCCAATAAGGAACAGAACGGTGCCGCGATGTCCTTCGGCCGCACATCCACCTTCTTTGATATCTATATCGAGCGTGATCTGCAGGCCGGAACCCTGACGGAAGAAGGCGCCCAGGAACTGCTGGATGACCTTGTGCTGAAACTCCGCTGCGCCCGCCATCTGCGCACTCCTGAATATAACGAGCTTTTCGGCGGAGATCCCATGTGGATTACCGAAAGTGTCGGCGGCATGAACCAGAACCACCGCACGCTGGTCACCCGGAGTTCTTTCCGTATTCTGAATACTTTGTATAACCTGGGACCGGCTCCGGAACCCAACCTCACGGTGCTGTGGAGCTACGCGCTTCCGGAAGGCTTCAAACGGTTCTGCGCGAAGATTTCCGCTGATACCGATTCCATCCAGTATGAGAATGATGACCTTATGCGGCCCCGCTACGGCGATGACTATGCCATCGCGTGCTGCGTTTCCGCGATGAAGGTTGGTAAACAGATGCAGTTCTTCGGTGCCAGAACCAATCTGGCCAAGCTGCTCCTTCTCTCCATCAACGGCGGTGTTGATAACGTGTTCGGTACGCATATCGGTCCGCAGAAAGAACCTCTGCAGGGCGATCTGTTGAATTATGACGATGTTATTGCCCGCTTCCGTGAGTATCTGACCTGGCTCTGCCATCTGTATGTCAACACGATGAACTGTATCCACTACATGCATGACAAATATGCCTATGAAAAAACGCAGATGGCCTTGCATGATACGGATGTGGAGCGGCTTATGGCCTTCGGTGTCGCCGGTCTGTCCGTAATCACCGACTCCCTGTCCGCCATTAAGTACGCCAAAGTGCATCCTGTTCGTGATGAAAACGGTATTATTACCGATTTCATCACAGAAGGTGATTTTCCCAAGTACGGCAATGATGACAACCGTGTGGATGAGATCGCGGTCAATCTGCTGACCATGGTCCATAATGAGCTGAAAAAGACCCCGGCCTATCGCGGCGCGCAGCATACGCTCTCCGCGCTGACCATTACCTCTAATGTTATGTACGGCAAGAAGACAGGCGCCACTCCCGACGGCCGCAAGAAAGGGGAGCCTTTCGCTCCCGGCGCCAATCCTATGCACAACCGGGAAGTGAACGGCGCGCTGGCTTCTTTGAACTCGGTTTCCAAACTTCCGTACTCCTCCGCGTCTGACGGTATTTCCAATACATTTTCCATTGTTCCGGACGCACTGGGACATACGGAAGAGGAACGGATTTCCAACCTGGTATCCATTCTGGACGGCTATTTCCTGAATGACGCGCATCACCTGAACGTGAACGTGATGAACCGTGAGACCCTTCTGAAAGCTTATGAGCATCCGGAAGATTATCCCAATCTGACGATCCGCGTTTCCGGCTATGCCGTGAACTTTGTCAAGCTGTCCAGAGAACAGCAGCGTGAAGTGATCATGCGTACCTTCCATACGGCGGTATAAGTTATGACAGGACGGATCAGCTCATTTCAGAGCCTCGGAACTGTAGACGGACCCGGGGTGCGCTGTGTGGTTTTCCTGCAGGGATGTCCGCTTCACTGCGCCTGCTGCCACAATCCTGAAACCCGTGATCCCCGCGGAGGTACGGAAACCGATACGGACGAGCTGGCAAACAGGATACTGCGCTTCCGTTCCTACTTCGGCAAAACCGGCGGCGTGACCGTTTCAGGCGGGGAACCGCTTATGCAGGCTGAGTTTGTTACGGACCTGTTCAGAAAAATGAAAACCGCGGGAATCCATACGGCACTGGATACCTCCGGATGCCTGTGGAACCCCGCGGCGGAAGAATTACTGAAGTATACTGACCTTGTGTTGCTTGATTACAAATATGCCGATCCGGACAGTTATCTGAAAAACACCGGTGAAAAAATGGAAACGGCTGAGCGTTTTCTGGATGAACTGGATAAACGTCACCTTCCCACATGGCTCCGGCGTGTAATTATCCCCGGCCAGACGGACAGCGAATCTTCCGTGCTGCAGCTGAAAGCGGTTGCCGACGCTCATCCGTGCGTGGAAAAAGTGGAGCTGCTTCCGTTCCGCAAGCTTTGTATCAGCAAGTATGACAACATGAATATGGACTTTCCGCTTCGCGATGTGCCGGAGCCGGATGAGGATCTGATGTGCCGCCTGCGCGGTCTGCTTTAACGTATCGGGTTATGCGAAGACAGCCCCGGATCCGATACGGACAGAACGCTCTGTTGACGCGGTTTTCGGCTTACTGTCTGGGCGCGTAGCGGAATGTGACGGTCAGAGTTTCGATTCTGGAAAGCGCGGGATCATTCCGGTCCAGAGGTTGGGCTGAAACGCCGATGGGAGGGCCGTACAACACACGTGCGGTGTCCGGGACCGCGGTTACCCACTCATTGAATAGATTCACACGGGTGCAGACACCGTCGTCGCTGGTGGTATACGGACGGCCTTTGAAGGTGTAGGGTTCACCGTTGATGAGGCATTCCACAATATGGACACACCAGCCGGGATGAAGCTTTTCACCGTTGGCGATGCCGATGGCACTGAAGGCCACACTGTTTGAATAACCTTTGTCGGTTCCGGTAAAGTCCAGCGCGACGGTATAATCGCCGCTTTCATTGATGACAACATCAGTCACCTTCAGACCGGGGGTGATGGATTCGGGCGTATAGATATCGCCTACGGAGTAGGATTGCGCCCAGTCGCCGCTGTTCCACATGATCCAGGCCACACAGGTGTCATCGGTCAATTCGATGGCGTCTGTCCGGAAGCTCGCGGGCGCGGCTTTTTTCGCGTCCTCCAGGGACTGAAGGCCTGCCGCTGTGATTTCTTCAGGGGTCTTTCCGGATTCGGCGACCACGTTCCGTCCGGCATAGAGCGCCGCCATATCGGGATCCGCCATTTCCAGCTTTCTGCGGTTGAAATAGCCGCTGCAGTCCCACAGGCAGGAGGTCAGGTCCAGCGCGTCGCAGCAATCGAGGAACGCCTTGTGATAAGCCACCGCGTTATCCTTGAAGCCGTCGTCCGCCGGCAACGCGCCGTATTCCCCGATGACCACGCCGTAGCCCTGCTCCGTGAAGGCAGAAAGGGGACTCATAACGGCAAGCATTTCGTCATAATCCTTCGCGAGACCCCAGCGTGTTGCTCCTTTAGCGGAAGACGCGCCGCAATAGCTCCACGGATTATAGTAATGCACAGAAACCATCAGTTTCCGCTCCGCTGTGTCCGCCGGCATTTGGAAGCGGCGGTCCAGTGTGCTGTCGATGGCGGTGCCGTAGCCCGCGATGAGCAGAAACCGCCCGGCGTTGTTGCCGCCGGTGGCGCGGACAGTATCCACAAAGACCTGGTTCACTTCATTAGTCAGGGCAAAACGTTCATCGTCCGTCAGGTAGGAAACAATTGAATCCTTACAGAAAAGCGGCGAATCCTCATCAAACCGCGCGCCGAGTTCTTCGTTGGCGCTTTCGAAGATCACATAATCGGAATAGTCTTTGAAATACTCGGCGATCTGCCGCCACATGCCACGGTAGGCCTCCATGGCGAAAGCCGCGGTTTCCGGATCTTCCGAACCGAACATACCCCACCAGCCGCCGTCCCAATGATCGTTGATGATCACATACATGCCGGCGTTCCGGGCATAGTTTACAATCTGCTTTACCCGGGCCAGATAAGCCGCGTCGATCGTGTAATCCCGCGGCATAGCTGTCGCGTTGGTTATCCATGCGACCGGCAGACGCAACGTATCAAAGCCGGCGGCTTTCATCGCGTCCAGCATGGCTTGTGTGGTCACAGGCTGGCCCCACATCGTTTCATAGTCGGTAACAAACATGCTGTAACGCCCGCGTGAATTGTTGCAGGCTTCCATGGTGTTTCCCAGGTTGATCCCGTTACCCATCAAGCGGGTCGCTTCAATCGCGGTCAGGTCCTCGCGCATCACGCCGTCATCCCCGGCCGCTTCCGCCGCGGCAAGCCCCATACAGACCTGCAGCAGAAACAGCACCGCCAGAAAGATCATTCCTCTTTTCACACTCACTTTCATCTTTTCGCATGCTTCCTTCCATGTTCATGTTTTTGATCCGGGTTTTCCGGATCCCGATTGTCAATTCAGAAAAGGCCCTTTTTTCTGCCGGATATTCTCATTTCTTCTTCAAAAGCTTCCGGGTTTTTTCTGTAGTAGTCCTGATGGTATTCCTCAGCGGACCAGAAAGCTCCGAAAGGTTCAAGCGCTACACAAACCGGTTTCCCGGATTCAAGCCCGAGCGCGCGGATTTTTTCCTCCGCCGTGTTTTTTTCCGCGGTGCTTTGCCAGTATACGGCCAGTGTGTAGGAATGACCGCGGTCAATGTACTGTCCGTCCGGATCAAACGGGTCCGTATTCTGCAGAAAAAGGTCCATGATCTCGCTGAAGGTGATTCTGTCCGGATCATATTCCACGCGGATCGTTTCCCTGTGACCTGTCTGCTGGTGTTTGACAGCCTCATAGGTCGGCTCCTGCTCCCGCCCGCCGGAATAACCGCTGCGGACATTCAGAACGCCCGGGTGCCGGGCAAAGACCGGCGTAATGCACCAGAAACAACCGCCGGCCAGATAAGCATATGCCATAAATCTTCCCCCGAATTATTATTTCACATTCATACGGGCAAACCGGATGCAGCGCACGGACGGTTAATCATACCGCCAATACGTCCGGATCAGTCTGTTTCTTCATTTTTATCTGTTTTTATCTTTTTCAGTGCAAGCGTGTTGCAGAACGCGGTCAGCAGCATAAACCCGGCACATAACGCGACCCCCCATACCAGACCGGGACCGGATCCTTCAAACCATCCGAGAACGGAAGGGGAGATTCCCTCACCGAGATAAAGCGTCAGCATCATGACCGTGGTTGCCAGCATGGTGTTTCCGCGCACACCCGCGCAGGCGGTATCGAGCATACAGGGAATCAGCGCGCCGAAACACAGCCCGCTCAGAACCATGAAGACACACAGGATTACGGAGGAACCGGAAAACAGACCGACCGCCAGCGATATTGCCGCCGCGACGCCGCCCCATTTCAGGTATCCGCGTACCGGGATCCCGGTAAAGGAGAACAACAGCCGGCTGAGCATTACACCGAGAAAGACCGAGAACTGACCAAGCCCGCCCTGAAAACAAAGCAGCGCTTCCGGCAGGACACCGGTATTCATTTCTTCCGTCAGCCGGTTCGCCCAGTTGTTCAGCCCGGCGAGGAAGAAGCCGTGTACCGCCATCCCGACCGCGAACAGCGGAAGCGGTCCCGCTGTCAGCATGCCGGTCATTGCTTTCAGTGACAGCGGCTTTTCCTCTGGAACGGTACTGTCCTGCTTCTTTCCGGAAACGATGACCAGCACGGTCAGCACCGCCGCGCCGAAGCATCCGACAAGCTGATAGACTTTGCCGAACGGGGTACCGCCGGTCAGCATCGCGGAGAAGAGAAGCGGTGCCAGCATGGAGGTTACACCGTAGAATGTATGCAGGATACACATCATCCGGATTCCTGTTTTGCCGGTATACAGATCCGCCATGCAGGAGGAAAGCAGTGTGTCCATAAACCCGAGCCCGAAACCGATGACGGTCCAGAGCAGGATGTAGACCGGATAACTTTCCGCGAGATCAATGAGAAACAGAGGGATCACACACAAGCCGATTCCCAGAGCCAGCAAAGCGGTTTTCCGGATCTTTCCGATCAAAAAGAGCGATACAATAAACACACAGATTCCGCCGAGCGCGGACACCGTTCCCGGAAACCCCTGTGCCGAACCTGTTATGCCGAATTTTTCGGTTACCGGATCCATCAGTGATCCGAGCGCGGCAAAAATACTGCTCATGAAGATCATGCAGACCAGAAGGGTCACGGCGAGGATCGCTTTTTTACCTGCTTTCATGTTATTGTCCTTTCAAGGTATTCCGCCGGCTTTCTGTGAGAAGGCCAGCAGATAGGAAGCCTGTGCTTCCACGGAGGTTCCCTGTCGCACAAAATCGGGGTTTCCGCACACTTCTCTGAGAATGCCCATCCCGTCAATTCGTTTTTCTGCGCTATCAAACGCCTGATCCGCGGCGTTTCGGTATGCTTCGTCTATCCAGCCCTCATGTATGCATCTGTATACTGTGTACGCGAACATCAGCGCGGAAGTACCGTCCGTGAAACTGAACGGATCATCCAGAATATCGTGGAATCTTCCGTCCTCCGCGCGATACTTTATAAGGGCGGGAATCTGCTCCCGCAGCCATCCCGCGAGTTTATCCTCAAGTGTCTTTTTCTTCTGCTTTTTTGCCTCGGCCGCTACGCGGGTAATACCCATCAGCGCCCAACCGTTCCCGGTTGCCCAGTGAGCCTCCCTCACAAACCGGCCGCTCCCGGCATCCAGAATGTGACGGAATAAATGTGTGTCACGATCCAGCAGGGCATCCCTGTATCCGTCCAACTGACGTCCGGCTTCATCGATTTCTCCCATGACGGCAAGGAACGGCGGTACCATGTACATCCCGTCCACCCAAAGCTGTTGCGAAGTGAAGCCGGCATGAAAGGACTCTGTGTTATGGCAGATCAGCCCTTTTTCCGTCCTTGGAGCCCGGTTCAGAAGATAGTCCAGCATCCTGTCGGCCCCTTCCCGGAAGTAGGTGCTTCCGGTTTCCTCATATGCACGGAAGCATACTTCGCCTGCCGCGGCCGCGTCCGCCACGGGGACATCCGTTCCGGCCATTGCCAGCCGTCCGTCCGGCAAAGAACGTTGAATCGCGTCATATGCCATGGGCAGCCATATATCCTTCCACCCGTTCTCATAAGCCGCCTGTGCCGCGACGCCCTGTTCCCATGGGTATCGTTGAGCCGCGAGCATCGCGTACAGTACTTTTCGCACGGTATCAGTCATAGGCAGACCGCCTTTCGTAAACCGATTTTTAAACAGGGAAGCCGGTATGATTCCGGTATCAATCCGGAAGCCGGCTTGCTTCATCAAAGAGCCGGTTCAGGAAATGTGCCACTCCGTCTTCATCGTTGCTTTCGCCGATCGCGTCCGCCGCGGCCTTCACCGCTTCCAGCGCGTTGCTGACTGCTACACCGTAACCGCAGTGCTTCAGCGGTTCGATATCATCATTATCATCACCAAAGTATATGCTGTCTTCCGGAGCAATACCGAACGCTTCCAGCATTATTTGAATGCCGTTCCATTTCGTGGCTTTCCGATTCATGATCTGCATCAGTTTCCCGTCCGCGATGCTGAAATATGTATCCTCCGGAAGATCAAACCGCCATTCGCCGACCGGAATTTCCGGATGGCTGAACAGCAGCTTATTCACGGTCTCCGTGTCCGGAATCGTTTCGATCCGGTCTGTTACAACAGGTTGCCACAAAGGAATATCCGTATTGGCAAAAATCCCGTGATTGGTCTCAACGGAGATCACGGCGCCTTTCATGGCACTCATTTGTTTCAGAACTGATTTCGCGCCGGCGGTTGAAAGGGGATAGCCGTACTCGGCATCCTTCAGAACAGTCCTCGCGCCGTTCAGGGTTGTGATTGCATCAAATTCAAGCAGTTCGTTATATTCGGCAACAGCACGCTTCGGTCTGGCTGTAGCCGCCAGCAGTATTACTCCGCTCTGCTTCAGGCGCTTCATTATCTGAAGGGTGTAGCCTGAAACCGTTTTGTCCGTATGCAGCAGGGTTCTGTCCAGATCCGTGATGACCGCTTTGTATGGATAGTTCATGGCTTTCTCCTGTTTACAGTTTTTCGGTGTGGGAAACAATGTCTTGAATTGTATCCTTCACGGCAATCTGATAATCATCCTCATAGATCACAGTTCCGGGAAGCATATCAGTTTCCGTTATATACAGCTGAACTCCGTATTTGGCAGCCATATCACGGTAAAACGCCATCTGCTCCCAGATGTGATTTCCTTCTTCCGTGTTTTTAAACCAGGTGACAGCTTTTTCCGGGTTGCCCTGTTCATAAAACGGCGGAACAGGGAGTACAGATTCAAAGTAGGCCCTTTGTTTCCGGTATTCGGCTGTTTCAGACTCTGTGAGCAGACCGGCATCCACCAGTTTCCAGACAGTTGTGAAGATTCCTCTTGGCTGCTGCGTAATCCAGGCGATATCCGCTGTGTGTACTCTGTAGTACTTCATAGAAAAACCTCGGTTTTTGCTATATATTTATTACAGGATTCTGTACTGTTCAGGATCAATCTCACGAATGATATCTTCAGGCGTTTTTCCGGAATTGTCGCAGATGTGCCCCTGATTCTCAGGCATTGCTTCAAGCTTTTTTTTCAGGAAAAGCGCTCTGTTGATCATGTCTGTATCGCCGCGGTTACGTATACGTTCTTCTATCACATCCTCATCGGCTGTCAGAACAATATAGTATAAAGAAGCCCGGTTCTTTTCAGCCAGCTCACGGACGCGGGGCAGCTCATTCTCAATCACATAATCGATTATAACATCCAGGTTATCCTGAAGGGCTCTTTGTGCTGTTGCCATAATGCAATCCCAGTTGAACCTCAGAATATCCTCCCACAGAACCTGATCGGACGCCTGTCCGTCCACAAAAAAGTCACCTTTTTCTTCTGTTTCCACAAAGCCGCTGTGGAAATCATCCCCGTGAATGATATAAAGCGTTTTGTGATTCAGCCCGACAAGATACTTCGCGTAAGCGTTGGCGAAGGTGGTTTTTCCGCAGCCGCACGCACCGGAAATAAAGATAATCTTCGACATCTGCGATCCCTCTCAATACATATGTTTTTTTGATTCCGGCCCGGAAAATCATTCTGACAGCTTTTTGCTGAAAAACAGAATTAAATCGTCATCGACGGTGCACACCGTTTCATACTGGACACACTGTTTGTCCTGATACCAGACGCCTGAACCGTCCGGTATATATCCGCGTTTGACATACATCCGCTGTGCGGTACCGTAACTGTCGCACAGGCCGACGCCAAGGCAAACCATATCCGCATAACGGCCCGCGACCTGCTCCGCGACATCCATCAGTCTGTTGCCGATTCCTTTCCGTTGATATTTCATGAGCACATTAAAATCAACGATTATCGGCCATCCCTTTTCTTTGAACGGACCGCCGTCCGCCTGCAGGTATACGTACACATAACCGGCGGGATATCCTTCGTACACCGCGGTCAGCGCAATGCATCTGCCTTCGGCCTGATCGCTCAGCCTTGCAAGGTATCCGGCGATCTCCGGATGCCAACCCTGCGCTGTAAACTCATCTGTGAAGACCTGCGCGTCCGCTTTTTCCATATCGCGGATTATCAGTTTTTCATCCTTGTAATACACCGTTGCGTTTCCTGTACGATTATCCGGGGCTTGCTCCTGAATCGCTTCTCCGTGAATATGCACCCTGCATTCATCCGGACACATTGCGTCAAAGCATCCGGCACGTGTTGAACCGTAATCAAGAACAGCCCCGTTCTTTAACGCATATACTGACGGATATATTGTATTCCATAACTCGTGACACAACGGAGGACATAAATCATCCACAATGAATGTATCTCCCGCCTTAACATATCCGCATCTGCAATTGCTTTTTGTAACCGTCAGCTTTACTTTACTCATATATGTATCCTCGTTAACCTCTGTTTGGTGCTTTTGGACCTGATTTTTCAGCCATCCGCCGGCTCCGCGTGTGTACTGAGCCAATAGTATGCCCTTTCGTCTGTTTCACCGGTCAGAATGCCGCCGTTGGCACACGCGACTGCACGGGAAGCGATATTGTCTTTATGAACCGTGATCAGTACTTTTTCAAGAACTGCTTTGCCTGCTTCCAGTAACAGCAGTCTCAGCAGCTCTTTCCCGTAGCCTCTTCCGCGCGAAACGTTCGTCCTCACCCCGGCATTCATGATTAACGGTGACATAGAAGCAGGGGAAACGCCCGCCGATGCCTTTGAGCAGTGCCGAAGCGTTACCGTCAGGCAGAATATCATCAAATATATCACCGCAGAGCAGTACGAGATCGGGATGCTGATTTTCGATCGCTGTAACCGGTTCCTGAGCGTTTTCACCGTAACTGCAGGAATGCATATCAGGAACCGGCGCAATCCGAAACGGTTTTCTTGCTTTTGCCGAACGGATTGTATACGTTGTGACTTCCAGACCGTTATATAGCCCGATCAGGATAAACACGAGCATGACTACGGCAAAACCGATCAATAGCTTTCTGCGAAAACTGTACCTCCCGCACAAATATCTGCCTGTTGCTCAGTATCCTGATCTGACTTATGAACAAATCAGACACTACTATTTTTCGATATCAAAACAGAATTTCCTTGCTTTTTCTCTTTTGACGGACAGAAATCCGCATGCTTACCGACCGAAGCCCTGTTTCTTTCCGTTGACGGCACTGATAACCGTTTCCGCTTTTTCTGATGGGGAACTGCCTGTTGTCCTGCTTCTGAATTTGATCACGGAAAAAAGAAACCCCTGTCCGCGGGCAGGGGAGTATCATGTTATGTTTGCTTCGGTGCTTTTTACTGCGCGGCTGTGAGAATCGCATGGCGCAGCAGAACAGCATCCGCCATTTCAACGGAACCTTCGAATTCGTTGTACCGGGGATTCCAAAGGACAAGGATATCACCGGCTGTAATCCCGGCAACGACGAAATCCGTCATTTCACCGTCGATTGTGACACCGAAAAGATTCACATAACCGGTTTCGTCCGCGACAAGAGCAAGCACCGGATTGATGACTTCCTGAACCTGCACAATCACAAGACCGGTCGTTTCTCCTTTTGTTTCGAGCCATTCATGAACAGTAACAATTTCGGGAATTTCTTCAGCGACAGCGATTGTAACGGAGAAAACCAGCAGAGCGGCAAGGATAAGCGAGATGAGTTTCTTCATGATGTTGTCCTTCCTTTCGTGTCGTTTGCTTTCAGGTTACCGTGATTATTGATACTATTCGGGATGAATCTTTGATTTCCTTGCGTATATTATAAAAATGATCTGTTGCTACACTGCAATGTTCCGGGCATGGGAATCGTGTCCCCGTGCCGCTCGATTTCTTCTCCGACGGCCAAAAGTTTCCGCATGTCCGTGCCGAAAAGGATCACGCTGCGCGGAAGCCCGTTTTCCGCCACTGTGAAAGGAATGGACAGCGATGTAAGCCCGGCGAAATGCATAATGCATGTCGGACCGGTCATCACACAGCAATCAAAGTCGGAAAGCTCTTCGATGAGGCGTTTGTGCTCCTGATCCATTTCAGCCCGAATACTTTCAATTGCCCGGGCATTCTCAGCGTCGTGCTCATATTCCAGAGATTTTTCCAGAAATTTGATGCCGTAAGGAGCAAGCTTTTCCGGATCTTTGCGGTATGTATCCAGTATTGCTTCCGGTGTGATTCTTCCCGTCGCGCTGCCTTTACGGTTTTCCAGATACGCCCGAAGTTCCATGGAAAAACGTCTCAGACCGATTTCCTGCAGTTTGAACGTATTCCTGCCGGGTTGCGTCGTAAGTGACCAGCCGTCTGCTTTCAGGCGGTCAAAAAGCATCTCGTATCGCCCCAGCTGCGCTTCGGACACATACTCACGGTTAACCGTCCATACGGCAAGAGATTTTCGGAGAGAGACGTTCCGCGTTTTGTCCGTTTCGGATGGAAGGGAAGAACACCGCGGACCGGCGGACACCGAAACGGGTATAATCGCCAGCTGTTCGGCTACAAACCGCATGTCCGCCATATCGCGGGTAAAGAAGCCAATCTCATCAAGAAGGGATGTGATCGGTATCACGCCCTCTGTGGAAATCGTCCCGACAGCGGGCTTAAAGCCGACCACACCATTGTCCGTAGCGCAGGCTACGACGGAGAAGGAAGTGTCTGTTCCGACTGCAAATGAACACAGACGGGCGCTCATGGCAACCGCCGATCCACTGCTGGATCCGCTGGGTGTGTGGTTTTTGTCATACGCGTTCACCACCTGGCCACCCAGTGAACTGAATCCGCCGGGCATCCCCTCTGTCAGAAAATTGGCAAACTCTGTCATATTGGTCTTACCGAGAATCACCGCGCCCGATTCACGCAAAGTACGCACGAACGGTGCGTCCGCATCGGCAATGTTATCCTTCAACGCCACGCTTCCGGCAGTTGTGGCCAACCCTTTAACATCGATATTATCTTTCAGCAGCACGCCCAGTCCGTAAAGAGGAAGCCCCTCCGGACCGCGTCGGTCCAGGTCACGCGCTTCATCAAGCGCTTTCGGATTCACTGCCATAACGCAGTTCAGCGCATCGCGCATGCCGTATTTTTCAATTCTTTCAAGATAGAACCGGCACAGATCCTCGCAGGATATATCCCGCGCCTGAAGCCCGGCGTACAACTCTCTGAGACCTGATGAAAGAACGGACGGGGCCATAGCAACCTCCCGGCAAATCAATCAATTACAACAGTAATGATCCTTTTGCTTCTGTACATTTGATATCATGAACATGAACCGACGGATGGGAAATGACTGCTTGATCAATATCGTTTATCATTGCCGGAAGGTATCCTGAAACACCCGGATGAGCAGTTCACTGCCGATATCCTGCTTCAGACCGATCTGCAGCATACCCTTGGGTGTGAAATGATATCCGCCGAATTCATCAGCGTGGAGCGCAAGCCCGGACGCCTCAATGTTGATATGATCCTTGTGCCGTTCTTATACAGCCTTGATATGGCATAACAACCTTCGCAACCCGTCATTTGACCGCGATCAGCGTAAATTCACCCGGCACACGGTCATTTTCCCAGGCCGGATGCTCGTCAAACTGTTTGAGAGTAAACCCGCAACGAATAACCGAATTGATGATTTCGCTGAT
This sequence comes from Clostridia bacterium, assembly GCA_024404245.1. Classification (GTDB taxonomy): domain Bacteria; phylum Bacillota; class Clostridia; order Christensenellales; family Aristaeellaceae; genus Aristaeella. The sequence goes on along the minus strand of JAKSQH010000027.1, from coordinate 6,810 downwards.
CGTATATTTCCTCAGACTGCAACGGGGCATCTGCTTTCTGATTTCATCTTCATAAAATCTGGCATGCGCCATTTCGCCCTCATAGATTTCCGTGGAAAAATAACTCATCAACGGGGTTTCCAGCTTCAGATAATCCGCAATCTTGTTGAACGGGTGAAAATCGCTGCAGATCATTTTTCCTTCCGGCTTCAATAATGCATACATCATCCGCATAAACTCATTGATATCATGGAAGTAATGCAGAATACCGCCTTCCATGAACACAACATCAAATGTGCCGCCGAACTTTTCCAGATCAATATCCAATACATCGCACACTTCATAATTCAGGTGAGCATGGGCGGCTTCCGCGACTTCCATCGCGTAGCGACGATTGTCTTCGGAGATATCGAACACCGTAACATCCGCGCCCAGAAGCGCCAGCGGTATGGCTTTCTTTCCGCATGAGCCGCAGATGTTTGCGATCCGGATATTTTCAAAACGGTCAAAATATGCGGCATACCGCCTCAGCATCCTGACCGGGTCTTCCATATCAAGGCGTGCTCTTTCTTCCGGTGTGCCGCTGTTTTTGACCCAAAACTCATAAGCACTGTATTCCCAGGCTGTTTTGTTCTGCCGGCTGTAATCACGCATGTTAATCTGCCTCCCGTTATTCGCTTTATGTGGGTGTATCATAACGTTAGCTGTGTGTTATCACTGCATATACATACTATAGACTGTTTCCGTGCCTTTTGTTTCCGCTTACCGTATTCAAATCAGATATTCCCTATAAGTGAGATACCGGTACTCCATACTCCGCAGAATGCGATCTTTCGGGAGCGCACCCTGCCCCGGAAGCTCTGTAACGTGACATAAAAAACAGTATTCATCTGCGTAGCGGCTACGCGTTATGCTTTCAACACATGAAGACACTCTTCCGCTGTTCCTTCAATAAACGAATCCTTATAAAGGCGGACAGAACGGTTGCCATTCATTTTGACGCGGATTTTTTCAGGATCCTGACGGACTTTCACAATATCAGATGTCCTGACTGTCGTTACAGTTTGTCCGTCATTGACAACGATCTCATCTTCAGTGACGGTAACGGTTCTTTTCCATGTACTTCCCCCTGTTGCAAAATGCATTTTCCTGAACATTCTTTTACCAACGATATAATCTCTCGGCAAAATCATGTATCCGCTATATATGGCCATAAGAATAAAGAAATAGCCCCAGTTACTCACAGCCGACGCCACAAGACAGGCTACAAACATTATGATCCAAATGATCGTAAAGACCAGCCTTTTTCCTTCTTTCTTGGCTTCCAATATCCATTGGATATACATTTTTTCTGTAACTTCGTATTGATTTATGATCTCTTTCATCGTTTCTCCTCCGCGATGATACACAACATATGGGTGTACTGCTTGATAAATCAAACATCCCTTATTATAACATGACTATTCCAAAATGGACACAATTTTGTACAGTTCTTGTCGAATGGGAATTCAGGTAACATAAACAGCTAATCGGAGGACAAAGGGACGGTTCTGCCGTCTTGCCATTCTCGTATGTTTTTGATATGATGGTATTATCAGTAAAGCAAACGAGGTGAACAACCGTATGCCGAGAGCAGCCAGAACGAAGTCCGAAACAGGCCTCTATCACATCATGCTTCGCGGAATGGATCATCGGGATATTTTTATGGATGACGAGGATCGTAAACGGTTTCTTGAAACGCTGGATAAGGTACGTGAAGTATCCGGTTTCAAACTGTATGCCTATTGTCTGATGGAAAACCATGTACATCTTCTGCTTCAGGAAGGAACTGAACCTCTCGAAGTTGTTTTTAAACGGATCGGTATATCCTATGTCTATTACTATAACTGGAAACATGAACTTAGCGGACATCTGTTCCAGGATCGTTTCCGCAGTGAACCAATCGATACGGATGCGTATTTTCTGGATGTGCTTCGGTATATTTGCCGGAACCCGGTCGAAGCCGGATTGAGTGACAAAGCCTTTGAATATCCCTGGTTGGGTTGTGCCGGTATGGGGAACCAAACCCTGTTGACGGATGATATTGGAAAACTGACGGTATTGAAAAACGACGAACTGATTCAATATGTTACACAGCCTGCAAAGACAGAGCATTTGGATACAACTGAGAAAAAGCGTTTGACAGACCGTGAAGCTATAGAGCAGCTTAAGTCTCTTAGCCGGGGAGCAAATCCGCAGGATATCACCGGATGGTCTCCGGATAAGCGTGACAGGATTGTTATTGCGGCACTGGAATCAGGTATTTCTATTCGTCAGGTATCCCGATTGACAGGCATCAGCAAAGCTGTTATCGAACGAATCAGGAAACAGTGAACAAGACGGCAGAACCGTCCGCGTCTTTATCTTTACCGCACCGGTAATCAATCAGCTATTCCGCATTTTTGTCAGTGTTTGTTTCCGACCATTCCTTATTCATGTTCTGACTCTCCTTATGCATGTATACTGACGCGTCAGGAACAACTTTTGTTCGGTCTCAATTTCATGACTGCTGTTTCGCCTCGCTGCTTTTTCAGGTTGCCTGTTTTCGCCCGGCCCCCATGAAGGATCGGCTTCGGTGACTGTTTACTCGCTGTCCCGGATCTCATTCAGCGCCTGATTGATCTTCTTTTCATCCTGCTTGTCCATCCAATGACTGCAAAGCCAAACAAACACATAGACAACCCAGAAGATCGCGCTGATACACAGAAAACCGGTCAGATCCTCATACCAGCCGAGCAGGCGACCCATGCCGGCCACCATTGCGTACAGTGTTAATCCGTGTAAAGCTACCCGGCGTACAAACACCTTCGGCGGCCATTGGTCCATATTCTTCAGCAGGAGAGTCGGCAACGCGCACAAAACCCCTGTCAGGATGGTTGTTATCGGGTGATACCAAAGCATCACGGTGTCCTGTCCCGCAAAGTGACGGATTACCATGGTGATGCCGTTGAACAGGAACAGGGACATGGAGATGACCATACTCTGGATAAATATCTTTTTTGTGATATTCATTGGATGCCCAGCCTCCTTTTGATTTCTCCGGCATAACTGCGGGAAATGACCACCTTTTCGCCGTTCAGCAGTTCGGCGATCATCCGGGCGCCGGCCTGGGCACTGACATGGCGGATCTTTCGCAGATTGATGATCATGGATTTGGAGATGCGCACATAGTACATCCCCATTTTTTCCTCCAGTTCATACAAACGTTCCCGGCTCTCAAAACATCCGTCACGGGTGTAGACCCAGGTTCGCTTGTCCACGGATTCGATATAGTAGACCTGCGTCAGTTTGCACAGATAGGTATTCCCGTCACGTGTCACCGTAAGCCCGCCGGAACCGTTCTCCAGCAGGTCGATGGCGTTCAGGATATCCGCGCTCTTTTCCGTGGCGCGGATCAGCGCCTGTTCCTGCTCTTTGTTGTCCACCTGTTCAAACCGGACCCGCATGCCGTCTGTCTCCTTTTCAGTTCTTTACTGATCTTCCGCTCCTATTATACCACATTTTTCATCCGGTTTGATCCGGGACAGCCAACCGCGAAACAAACCGCCCTGAAACAGGGAAGTGACCGCAAAGAAGATATCTGCCAGCAGGATGAAGATAAACGACGGCAGCATGATTCTGGTATAGCGTTTGCCTGCGTCCGTACCGTGCTTCACATGACGCGCGAGGCGCACGGTATAAGTGAGAATACCGCAGCAAAGCACAAGAATCTCCAGCAGACTGAAGCCCAAAGACCGGACCGGTTCGAGCAGACCCGCACCCTGCGCGATGTTCGATACAGTACTCAGCAGGGTCAGCCCGACCTGCACGCACACCAGAATCCGCATTACGTTCAGCATCACGCCGCCGCCAATGCCCACACCTCCGCACCAGGTGATCCCGGCACGATTGCAGAAGTTTTCCATCAGGCACATCAGCGGCTCATTCTGCCTGCCCTCGATAAAGCCATTGTTGGCCAGTACATAAACCTTCAGATCCAGTCCGCTTTCCAGACACATTTTTTCCATTTCCATCAGCAGAGGAAGCACATGAGAGGGCACGCTGTCCACATACAGCGGCATCACAAATACCACTTTCCCGGCGTCACGGAGTGCCTCCAGAATCTTTGCACGGTCCGACGGCACACGCATCCCGGCATATATTTTTTCACCGCCGATCATCAATCCAAGGCACTTCATCAGAAAGCCCGAGACACTCATCTTTTTCTTCGGACTGCAATTGATCAGTACTGTTTTCCCGCTCATACCCGTTCACCCGCCTCTTCCGCCGTTTCGCAAAAATCAACGGCATATTCCGTATAGCCCATATTGAGAGCGTTTCTCCCAGCCATCAGGGTCAGCGTTTCACGTTCGGCGGCAGTGATGCTGCCATAAACGATCACCCGCAGAGTTCCTTTTTTTCCATAGCGCAGCGTATGATGCATCTGTCTGCCGCGGTAGGTTGACAAGGGCGTGGATACGCCAATGCTCCGGTCCAGCAGATTTTTCACCGGAGCGCTCCATCCGCCGTAGGTGTTCGCGGTGATCACGGTCAGGTCATCGCTCGTACCCAGCACACGGCAGGCTTCCTGCAACACGTCCTTCAGTACACAGGTGGCGGGTGTTCCGGTCCAGCACCTGAAACATCCCTGACAGGGCGCGTATTTTCCATCCGCGAAGATCACGCGTTCTGCTTTCGATGTCAGACGGGCGTTGTATGCATCCCCGAGGTCGTGTATGATCGTCTTCATTTCTTTCTTCCATCCTCCCGCCCGCGTTCCTGTTTTTTGCGGGCAGGGACATCATATCAGATCCGGCTTCAAAAAAGAGAAAATTCATTCTGAGATGCATTTCGGGACGACCAAGTTGCATTTTCGTCCCTGTACGGGCAATCGCAGCTGCCTTCGGAGTCAGTCTCCCTCCCGGAACAATGTGTATTCTTTATTTTTTCGGACAGCTTTTTTACCAATGTGCTCTTTCCGCTGCCCTGCAGTCCTTCTACGAATTAATTCATTGGATTTTCTCCCGGGAATTCCTGTTTGTCGTTTATTTCTGTTAATCTGAAAAAGGTTGAACCGGGTTCACGGAATCAGGCCATTCCTTTTCCTCTCCATGCTTCATCCAAATAAGGCTTATATTTTTTCAGAACGCGGCGGATCTCCTCATGCGGCATGGCAAAAGCACAATTCCCGTTCCGGCCGTTCATATTCTCCGCGTTGACCAAAGCATTCATAATGGATTCCGCAGTTGCTTCTGTCACTGCACGGAAAAGTGGGTCCAGCTGCAGATCGCCAAGCAGATCGACTCTGGAACAAACGTCATCGTATGCATTTTCATTTGCAGTCGAAAACGCGATGAAAATATCGCCGGAATTGCTGCCGTTCCCGGCGCCAATACGATTGATGCCCAATCCGGCGCGCCGGGCCAATTTGGACAGCTGCCAGGGAAGGACGGGCGCGTCCGTCGCAATAACGGCGATCATGGAGCCATCGCCTTCCTTGGGCGCGAGCCTGCCCGTCACACAGGATTCGCCACGGATCTCTTTGCCCAGCGGGATGCCGAAGGGCTTCAGTTCCTCCCGTGCACCGTGGTTGGCCTGAACGAGAACGCCCACCGTATACTCACCCGCAGCGGTTTTTACAATACGGGAGGCTGTTCCTGTACCGCCTTTGAAACCGTGGCAGCGCATCCCCGTGCCGCCGCCCACGTTTCCTTCCTGAACAGGTCCGGAGGCAGCGCTGTCCAATGCCCGGAGCACGTGCCCGGGGCTCACACGGAAGCCGTTGATATTGTTTAAAAACCCGTCATACGTTTCCGCAACGACGGGATAGAAAAAGCCATACCCGGGGATACTCTTTCCGTCTGCGCCCCGCATAGGGAAAAAGTAATCATGCTCCAGCATCCATTTCGCGGTTGTATCGCGCACGATGCCCACGCTGTTTGTGTTTGTTATCATCACGGGTCCGTGCAGGAAGCCTGAATCATCCACCCAATGTGTACCGGTCAATTCGCCGTTCCCGTTCAGATCAGCCCGCCCCGCGAAAACAGCACTGGCCTTATGTCCGCGCGGCAGAACGCAGGTCACCCCGGTGCGTGCAAAATCGCTTTCCGGCAACGTACCCGGGGAAGATTCACCCTCGATCACCGTACAGAAACCGACCTCCACACCTGCAACATCCGTGATCGCATTCCATTTTCCGCATTTCCCTTCAAATGGGAACCCCAGTTCACGTGCTTTCATTCCCATACTGAAACTCCTTTCCGGCGTCACATTCAGCGAATATATATTCTATGAATTTACTTGTCGGGATAATCTGACCTATATGTTCTTTAAAAGAAGATTGATGCCCTAGGCACAGACAAACCGGTATTTATAAGTCTTTTTCTTCGTATGGTTTATTCCAAGAACCAATCTCAATCAGATTACCTTCGGGATCAGCAATATAGCAAGTTCTCTGCCCCCAGGGCTCAAGCTCCGGCTCCAATACAGAAGTAGCACCATGTTCTATGGCATTTTTATATGCCATATCCACCTCTTCAAATGTATCAACATAAAGCGCTATTTCACTGTGACCATTTAAGCCTTTTACATACTCATATCTTGTACTTGTCATTTTTTCAAAATCTTTTCTTCCATACAGCAAAAACAATGTTCCATCTTTTACAAGATAAACATTTGATGTATCTTCCGCCTCCTTAATTTCGAAGCCAAGAACGTCTCTGTAAAATCTAATCATCTTCGCCATATCTTTAACAAATAATCCGAATCCGTCTAAACGCATAATATACCTCCGCAAATTCCTGTTTGTCGCTT
>JAKSQH010000026.1 GCA_024404245.1 Clostridia bacterium | reverse complement strand
CCCCACAAATCCGAATTTGGCTGAGTTAGTTTCATTGTTATGTCAACCCTCCAAGGAAAGCAACTGCTTTAGTTCAGCCATCTCTTGATTGATGCTTTCCTGTAAACGGTCGAGTTCTGCAACAATTTCGGATGTTGGAGGATACTGGACAGCTACGTATTCTGTCTTTTTGTACTTGTTGATGCTCAGATCATAATCGTTGGCAGCGATTTCTTCCTTTGTAACAAAGAAACTCTGTTCTGTACGTTCTCGCGTTTCTTCACCCGCAAGGTTATGGAATCGAGCGATGATGTCAGGAATATCGTTCTGCTCGACAGGGCTGCGTTTATCATCCAAGCTGAAACCATCCGCGTGCATATCGTAGAACCATACTTTGTCAGTTCCACCGGCATTTGTTTTTGTAAACACCAGAATAGCGGTTGAAACACCGGCATACGGTTTGAACACCCCGGAAGGCATGGAAATAACAGCGCGAAGCTGTTGGTTTTCAACAAGTTCTTCTCGCAAAGCCTTGTGAGCGGTACTGCTGCCAAACAAAACACCATCAGGAACGATGGAAGCGCACCGTCCGCCAACCTTCAGCATCTTAACGAACAACGCGCAGAAGAGAAGCTCAGTCTTGCGGGTCTTACATAGAGCAAGCAGGTCTTTGCTGATTTCTTCCTGAAACACGCTTCCTGTAAAAGGTGGGTTCGCCATCACAAGCGTATAGGCTTCGCGTTCTGTATTCTCGCCGGAGAGGGAATCCTGATACTTGATGTTAGGATCCTCAACGCCATGAAGCATCATGTTCATAGCGCCAATTCGAAGCATGGATTGGTCTGTATCAAAACCGGAGAACATTCCGGATTTGAAGTATTTCATATTTTCCGTCCGCATCAATTCCCTCTTCTGATGCTCACTGATGTAGGCTGCGGAAGACAGCAGAAATCCGGCGCTGCCCATGGCGGGGTCCAGGATGCGGTCTTTTAGCGTGGGCTGCATTAGTTCAACCATCATGTTGATTACATGACGCGGTGTACGGAACTGACCGTTTTCACCGGCTGCAGCTATTTTGCCAAGCAGATATTCATAGACATCGCCCATGATATCTTTGTTGTTCATATCCATGGCATCAATACCATCGACAACCTTGGCAAGCACTTTCGCTGTAGGAATCAGGAACACGGTATCTTTCATATACCTGCTGAAAGCTGTGTCTTTTCCTTCACCGATAGTTTTGATGAAGGGGAAGACATAATTCTGAATATTGGTCAGCATTTCGCCGGGTTCAAAGTTATGGAAAACGTTCCAGCGCAGGTTTTTATATTCGGTTTCAACGTGCGGGTTCTCACTGATGACGCAGATTCCATCCTGGAATACCTTGCTTTTGAGCGGAACACCCAGAATGCTGGCATTGGCTTCAGCTTTCAGCTGATTGTCATCCAGCAACTTCATGAAAAGAAGGTACGTGATCTGTTCCAATACAGTTATCGGGCTTGTGATTCCACCTGTCCATATTGTATCCCATATGGCATCGATTTTGTTCTTCAATTCACCGGTAATCATTAGCCAACCTCCACACGGAAAAACTGTCGAATATATTTGCAAGTACTTATAAAAAACCAATTTAAGTATAGCATATAGCCGAAGATTTGTCGAGAAAACGACACAATTCAGAAGGTTTACGGTCTGAAAAAAACCTTAGTATCGTTCTTTATTAGGTTCCGGTTCTTGTTTCAATATGGTACAGAACAAAAATGACCGGGTACAGTGTGCCCGGCCTTAAGAAAGATATGGATTGAATGTTTGACTGTTTTGAAATCCGAGCCGGAATGGCGCGGATCTGTCTTCATCGCGGGCTCGTAGGCAATACTCACCAGATACCGGCGAGGGTGTCAATCAACTGCGATACAAGCCCATCAGCTTCGGCGTTATCATCGACGCCTAATTTCTCAATGATGCCGGTCAGATACTGAGCAACAGCAACGGCAGGGATATCGCCGTTCGCCTGATCCGCACTGTCAACGCATAACTGCAACAGATAAGGGATGGCAAGCTTTGCGGCGGAAAGAGTAGCAATCCCTTTTTGCTTTGCGTAAGCATTGATGGTTCCCCATACTTTTTCAGCATCTGCTTCGTTGATACCAAGCTTAGTAAGTATTGCGGAGATTAACCCTTTAACCTTTTCCATAGCACTTTCACCGGCAGACGCGACAGCAGCTTTGGCATCTTCAAACAAATCGGTTCCCAGTGCTTTCAATCCATTCGCTTTAGTCTTCAGCCATGACCATACGTTTTTACTGTCTTCCGTTACTGTGTTAAAGGTATCGGTCCACCATGCACTAAACGTATCAGACACCCAGCCGGCGGCTTCACCCCAGATACCGATGACCCAGGTGGATGAATCGTTCCAGGCCTGCTCGATCCACTTGGAAGCATCGCCCCAGGCACTGCTGATCCATGCTGTGGCATCTTTCCACGCGCCTTCGACCCATGCGGTTGTATCATCCCAGGCACCTTCTGCCCAGGTTGATACATCATCCTATGTTTCCGTTAAAAAAGAGCCGATCGAATCAAAAAAGCCGCCGGTCTTTTGCTTTTCTTCACCAAGGGAGAAGGAAACAGAAGAAAACGTAAGAATCACTGCAAGGAAAAACGCGGTGAACCTCTTCACGGATAATCCCTCCAATACCGGTGTTGTCTGGCAATGTTCATACTGTTATGAATAATCCTGATATAACGGATTATGTTGCTCAAATCGGCGATGAGTGACTTGCCGTAACGGAATATTCAGGATACAGAACACTATACCCAGTATATCACAAAAATTGACGCTACGGTTGCAATTTGCGATAACCAAGGGAAAAGTTTGGCAGTTGTACAAGTCAATACCCGTATAGATGATGATTGTCTTTGTATTATATTTGTCTTTGTCTTTGTCTTTGTCTTTGTCTTGGCTATTTTTCGAGCGAACATGCATTTTGTAAAAAGTCGCTAGCGGTCGCTAATCTACATATCAGTAGAAAAACGTTCAATAATTCTACTGATTTGGCAAGAAATGAATGCAGGTTTGGTGTTTTTATCAACTGCGTTATACTGCAAACGCCAGATTCCTTTAAGGTTTCGGGTGTTTTGGTATGCTTTTTTTTCAGGCATTGGAAAAGGGTATAAATCGTTTATGCGACATAATTAAAATCTGTTCGCCGGCGTCATACAGAGCATCACGGGCAGAGACTGAATTATAAACATGATTTAGATGAAACTTTGTATAAAAACCCCGCCGGGATCAATCAGACCCGGCGGGGAAAATCTTGTCTTCGTGTCAGGAATCAGTCATGTTTTCCTTTAGGGAGGATGACCGCCATACTTCCGAGGCACAGGACCAGCATCGCTGTCCACAGCAGCACCCTACTGCCGTCGCCGGTTTTCGGCAGTTCCCTGACGGTGAAATTCGTGACGGCGTATCCGTCGCTCGACACGATTTTCAGCGTATGGGTTCCTGCGGACAGAGTCTTGATGAAGCTCGCCTTCAACACGATGACCGTAGAACCGGAGTAGCTGTCGCAGTCTCTGCTGCCCAATCTCTTTCCGTCCACTTCCGCATACAGGAACTTGTTGTAATCCGCATCGGAGGCGAAGATGGCTTTTGTCGCGTTCTGCGGGATGCTCTGATTGCCGCCCTTGATGATTTGATAGAGCACAGGGGTATGTACCGGCGTGGGCGTCGGTGTCGGCGTTGGCGTAGGCGTCGGCGTAGGCGTCAGTGTCGGTGTAGGTGTAGGCGTCAGTGTCGGCGCAGGCGTTGGCGTAGGCGTCAGTGTCGGCGTAGGCGTCAGTGTCGGCGTCGGCGTGGGTGTAGGTGTAGGCGTCGGCGTGGGTGTAGGTGTAGGCGTCGGTGTAGGCGTCGGCGTCGGTGTAGGTGTGGGTGTAGGACTGGGTGTCGGTTCCGGCGCCTCAATCGCAGCCGTTACACAGACGGGATCAGTGTCCGTGCAGTACATATCGCCGATGACCTTATACCATACATAGTATTCACCGACCGCTGTCCCCGTGGGGATCTCCGCGCCCCAGCCCGTGTCCGGCGGGGTGATGCTGTCTGAACCGATTGCGTAATTCAGTGTGCCGTATACGGCTGTCCCTTCAGAAACCAACTTCTGAGCGGCTCCGCTGTAGGTGAGAGACAGTGCCTCGGGCGCTGCCGCTACAGCGGACTGCTGCAGGATATAGAATTCCTTATATGCCGTCACGGTGCCGAAGGTAATTTCCGCCCGGTAGCGGCCGATGTCTGCGGGTTCGGCGATATCCGCACTGCCCCATCCGGTGCCGTTATAGGCCCGGTAACAGATGCCCGGCATGTCGCTTTCTTCAATACCGACAACGGTAGCGGCACTCAGGGAGGCGCCGTGAGCCGCGCTGTCATAGATCGCGTCATCGGCCAGAAGCGTCACGCTAAGGTCGGTGCCGCTGTAACTGTGAGTGCCCACCTCGTTTACACAGACCGCTTCCACGGTGTCCGTCGTGCCGGAAGCGAGTCTATAGACCCAGTCGTGGATATGCAGGACAAGGCTGAGAACATTATTGCCGTCATTATAGACAGAACAGTCTTCGCTATCGGCGGTAAAGTTTGCGGTATAGTCCGCAGCGTTCTCTCCGGTGATAGCCACGGTAGGCGCGGTGCTTGTCGGCAGCGCTGCCGTGCTCACGCCGATGCGCATGCCGGAGGGCGCGGATGTTGTGCTGATATTCACGGTCTTTCCGGATTCAAGATACAGGTTGACTCCGCTCAGGTCATCCGTAATCTTCGCGGAGCCGCCAACGGTCATGACGCCTGTATTTCTTACCGTGACCGCCCCCCTTGTTGTACCGGAGGATGTGCCCTTGTTCCCGTAGATCGAGCCGCCTGTCATGGTGAAGCTGCCCTTATGCACGAGTACGCCGTGATCGTATTCGCCCGCAGAGCCGGGATTTTCCGACAGGTTGTCATGGATTGAACCGCCGGTCATGGTGAACTGCGGATCAGTACCGTCCATCTGGACCGCGGAACCGTTGCCGTTGCTGAGGTTGAAGGCGATCTCGGCACTGCTTTCCATCGTGAGATGCGCGTTATCGCCGAGCCGGAAGCCTGCGCCGTACCGGGCGGTGTTGAAGCTGACCGTGCCGCCGCTTAAGGTGAAGGAGCCGTTTTCGACGGCTGCGCCGCCGCCACCGCCGCCGTCACGGTCGCGGTCGGAGCCAAGACCCATGCCATTACCGACGATCCGGCCGCCGGTCATGTTGACCTCGCCACCGTCCACTAATATGCCGGCACCGTATCTGGATCCGTTTCCGACGATGTTGCCCGACTGCAGTTCCAGAGTACCCTGTACCAGAATGCCACTGCCACCGCCCCGGGTGGTGATGCCGCCGCCAGGCAGGGAAATAACGGACCCGACTTCCGGTTGGGCTTTGAGATCCCTGAAGGCAGTGAAGTCCGTTGCGCTGTCGACCCAGTTCCAGAATCCGTCGGAAGTGACTTCGAAATAATGGTTCTGATCATTCCCGGAATCTGTCAGACGCAGCCCGGCCCATTTTTCGATCAGGAAAGGGATATCGTTGCCGCAGATCATGTGACCGTTCAGATCGAGTGTGACATAAACGCTGCTTTTGATGGTGATATCCTCGCGGATATCGGCAATCACTGTGATCTTGTCATAGAACGACAAGTTGTTGATCGCCGTCTGGAGACTTTCGTAGTAGGTCTTTCCGTCGGCGGTATAGCCGCCGGATCTTTCACCGCTGTTGAAGCAGACCGGGGTGCCCCAGCAGGCATACAGGGTCGTGTTTCCGGTAAAATCGCAGTTCTGCAGGGCCTTACCGTCCGCGTCGTAGTATTGCGTGCCCTGTCCGTCTTTCTCCGTATAGTAGCCTTTGAAGATTCCCGTGATTACACTGCCGTCCTTCTTCTGCGGCGGGGTGATATCCGCCATGGCGGCTCCGGTCCGGACCCCGATGCTTTCCGTGCCGGCTACGGTAGCGCCCTGATTGTCAAAGATCACGGTATAGGGTTGGTAGGCATAAAATACCTGTGCCGCCGAAGGTGATCCTGACACATAAAACCGTGCGTAATTATCGCCTGCCACGCAATCCGTGCTGCCCGCTTGAATAGCCTTTTCTCCGCCCCTGACTGTTATGCCCGGGTTAGTGCCGTTCAGCAGCAGCTTTTTCGAGCTGCCGTCCAGTCTGACTCCGCAGCTTCCGGCTGCGCTGATGGTGATCGTACCGCTTCCCTTGCACTCGACATCTCCCTCTTTGGAAAAAACCGCTGCGGAGGAATCCGCCGTTCCTGTCCCGGTGACCGTTATCTCGCCGCCGGCATTAAGAATCACGTTCTCTTTCGCGGCGATGCCCCTGCTGCCGGCGCTGATCGTTTTTTTTCCAGCGCCGGAAACAGTGACATAGCCGCCAACGGCAGTATCTATTCCGATGTCTCCCGCTTCAATCGATGTATTACCGGCACCGTAAACAGCTACATTTCCCTCCGTTGCCCGGATCCCGGTGTTTTCGCATCTTATCTCCACGGTACCGTTGTCGAATAAATTGACATCTCCCTTTTTGATACCGATCGAACAGTTTTTACTTGTCAGGTTCATGCGGGCGTTTTCGGTGACATTGATACACAGGCTGCTGTTATCGCTGTCACTGTCGATACAGATGGCGGTATCGTTACTGCTGATCTCCAGAGAACCGCCGCTCTTGATAAGAATATCAAGTGCTCCTGCCGACAGGAAACCGTATTGCTCAGCGCTGATGCTGTTGGTTCCTTCCAGAATCACATTCAGCTCGACTTCGCTGTAAATACCCATGTAAACATCCGAAATCGTCACATTATTCAATGTCAGCGAATAGGGAATGGCGGTTATATCGAGCCTGGCCGTACCGGAACCGCACGGGATACCGTCATCAATATTGTCCGAATCGAAAGCAATCCCGTTGACGGCTACGGGATATGCAGTCCCTCCCGCGCAGCCCGTCCCGGCAATCAGGGTCAGGAGCAGGGTCAGTATCATAGCTGTCACCGGCAAAAAAGAATGTTTTTTCACGGTCGTTCCCTCCATCATCTGTTTCAACAGCCCGCCCGGCGGTTCTCGGAAAAATGATATATCCTGTATTTTATAAGGGAATGGCCGGAAACTGTGCTCGCGGCAGGCAAAAACATAAGCGTCAAATATAACCGCGTTGGCAGGTTTCCTGTGCCTCTCATTTCAGGTCATCAGCGATTCAATAAAAATCATCCGCCAGATTTCCTTCAGCCATCGGTAAACGCCAAAGAATGAAATTGAAATATTTCTCCACATCCAAATTCTTTGCCTCTGGCTCTTCCGGACTGATTTGCAGCACAAAATAATACGATATTATAGTATACCAAATTTTCCCTTTATGTGTACATACTTTAACGGGGTTGATTTACTACCAGTAATTGTTGCTTAAATCAGCGTTTCCTAAAAGGTGTAGGGATCGGCTTGAAGGGCTTTATGAGGCGCTCTCTTTATGCGAGGGAGCGCTTTTTTGCTTCGCCGTAAGCGACTGAGGAGAGCACGGCTACGGAGCCGTAATAGAGCCCCAGAGACAGCAGAGCCACCGCGGAGTACGCGCCCGGAAGCTCCCTCAGAAGCAGCACCAGATCGGAAATGACGAAGAGCAGACCGCCTGCCAGGTTTGCCTTGCCCATAGAACCGGAGAAGACAGCCATGGCCAGCGCCAGGAAGCCGTAGACCATGCTGATAATCATATCTTCCGCTTCACGGGGAATCATCAGCTCAACAGTAAAGACCAGTGCCGTGGCGGCTGCCAGAATGATGATCTGCCGGCGGCCCGGACGGTGCTCCAGGAAAAACGCGACGGCCAGAATCAGGTGCCCGATGCCGAAAAAGACGGTTGAGAGCAGTGAGACCGCACGGCTGAGCGCGTCACCCGCTGTCCAGAAGAACATCGCTGCCAGCAGCATCAGGGAGTAGCGGTCTTTCCGGCGCAGCCACGCGAAGAAGGAGATCAACGCCGCGGAAACGGAACAGATGCCCTGGCAGATGATGATCAGCAGAACGCCCCACGGGAAGACATTGAGCAGAACCTGACCGATTGCGAAGAAAACGCACATCAGCGAAACAAACGCGCGCCGCGCGTGGAAAACGCCTTCTTTTTTGCGGATGTTGCCGCGGATGATGACAAACACCAGCAGTGCCACCAGCACCACCGGCACCCACAGCATAAGATCAACCAGATTACGGCTGAGCCATCCGCTTTCGACATATTCCGCCATGGCGGCCTCGTTTTCATATTCCGGATCCACATGCGCTTTCATGGACTCTATGTCAGCCCGACCCTGCACAACATCACCGGGCAGCCTGAACTCCGTGAAAACACCGCCGTCCAGCGTCATCTGAACCCGGTCACCGACCTGCAGGGTCAGATACTCGGCTGATGCCGTTGCTTCCAGAGAGGGCAGCCGGTACTCGTTTACGATCATCAGATCGCCGCCGGACATATCCTTCTCCGCGACAAACCGGACAGTGAAACGGCCGTTGCCGGGAATGTTCACAATGGAAGTCCTGCTGAAGGAAACGGTGGCAAGATCCGTTACGGGAATCTCCGTCCCGGTTTCATCCGATATGACACTTTCGATCCGGAGCCCGTTCGGCAGAGCGATCCGCACGAAGGACGGGGATGTAATGAACAGATCCGCCGGATTGTCCGTGCTCATCATCCACGCGTAGTATACATCCGGATAATGCTCATGAAGCAGCTGCGTCTGCAGGGAAACATCCTTTCCCCAGTAAACGCTTCCGCTGTCCGCGCTATGGGTGATGACATTGTACAGGAACGGTGAGGCCATATTCTTGACGGATAAGAACAGGCTGCGCATTGAACTGTCCGTTTCCGAACTGTCGCTCATCATTGTGTTCAGCAGCCGGATACGCGGCAGAACACCGCTGGTGACCCACATTTCGGAGATGATGTTTTTGAGAAAGGAATCATAAACCTCCGCCGACTGCACATTCGCGTACACATTCTGCAGCAGCTTCTGCACAAACCAGTTGCAGACCGGGTTGTTCCAGTAATCCCTTCCGGTCAGCTCCCTGTAGATTGTTTCCACGCCGGCTCTGTGAAGCCGGTAATCGCTGTCCACCTCCTGCGCGGGGAGGTAGAACGTGGTTCCGTAACGCGTGTATCCCCATTCCGCCGGCGGAACGGCCGGAACAGGATCGAAGGAGCCGACGATGTTGAAAACGGACGGGCAGGGCCAGTCGCCTTCCGCGGTGGAGGTGTTGGGGGTGGCAAACGTATAGACATACAGATCATTGACCGGGACCAGCTTTTCATTGCTCAGCTTCTGCCCCAGCAGGTTGGAGATCGCCGCCGCGCGGCTGTATCCGCTGATCCAGATCTTTACGGGTTTGTCAGAGGAATGATTGTACAGATACAGCAGCAATCTTCCCAGCACCTTGTCCGCCGCCCGGTCGAACCCGGTGTGCCTTTCCTCTTTGGAAAAGGTAAAGTTACTGAGCCATTCATTCTGATAGCCGAATCCGCAGACACTGACCGCGATCAGCGTACACGCCTCGCCGTTGATAACGGTTTCCTTCCGGCCGATGGTTGAGGCTACCGTGTCGGATGTGGTATCCACATCGTACTGATCCGCCTGCAGATCCGTAAAGCCGATTTCAGTCAGAAAGTCACGGATGGCATAGCCCTGCTCATCAGGCTCAAGACCCTTCTCCCTGAAATTGGACATCGCGAGCCCCAGGGACGCCTGCGCCAGTGTGTGATTGTACTGCGTGGCGGGAGCGGAGAACAGGCTGTCATCATACGGCGCGGACGCGAGCAGCGTTTCTTCTTCCGGGTTGATTGTGGAATAGATCAAAAAAGGATAGCGCGCCGGCTCCGCATTTTCAGCGTCTGCTGTCGCGTATACGGTAAAGCTGCCGCAAAGGACTGCCAGCAACAGAAGAATCGCCGTGATCCTTTTCATGTTGTTCCTTCTTTCCCTGATCCGCCGGAGACGGAAACAAAGCAAATGTTCTTGTATATTATATCAAAAAAACAGAGCATGGAACAAGGGGAAAGGTTTCGGCCTGCGGGCCGACCCGGGGGTTGAGATTCTTTTCGGGACTGCTCTTTCGCCTGGGAAAAGCTGAACAAAATTGTTGCGGTTCAACCTCTGCCATGATACAATATATGGTATATTATTATAGCTTGGAGGGCGTTTTTCTGTGAGATTCAGGAGATGTCTGCTGATATTCATTCTGCTGGCGGTTTTCTGCACGGGAATCGCCCGCGCCGAAGGCAATGTATGCGTACGCGTGGAGAAAAGGGAGTTTACCCGGGAAGAGGTGCAGAAGTATATCAACCGCTCCGCGATCAGCCTGGAACTGGCTTCCGGTGAATCGATGGCCGCCGTGTATGACCCGGAAAGCCGGCAGGAGTTTATTCAGCTGGCGGCGGAGCATTTTGTGACGGTGGGCGTATTGCGGGAAAAGCTGGCCGGGATCGGGAAAGAAATACCTGAACCGGAAGAGGAAAACGAGTTGCGCGCTTTTTCCAGAACCTGGTATGAGGAAGTATGGCAGAACTTTTCCGAACGGCTGGCGGAGACCTATCCGGACGGGAATTACCCGGAAAGCTTCGTAACCGAAGTGATGACAGCGGCCGGATACGATATGGATGACCTGTATGATATGGCCCTGCTGGAGCTGCAGCAGCAACGCCTGATTGAGCTTTACTGCGCGGATGTGCAGGTAACGGCGGATGAGGCGATGGCGTTCTACACGGAAAACTATGTGGAACCCGACCGGGAAAAGTATGAAAACAATCCGGTGCTCTTTGAGTCAGACGTGATTGTCAACCGCGGTTCCGCGGCTTATGTGCCGGACGGCTTTTTCTATATCCGTTTTCTGATACTGAACCCGAACGGAGAACGGATGCGCGAAATCGAGAAAGCGCAGTATGCCTATGAGGACAGCATGGCAGCATGGGAGGCTGCCGGTGAAGCACTGAAAACAGCGGCGCTGAACGGCGAAAACCTGGAAAGCGCCCAGACACTGTATCTGCAGGAAGAACAGAACATGAACAACGCGCTGACGGCGCTGACGGAAGCACGTGAAGCGGCAGCCGCGGATTACGCGCCGCTGATGGAAACGATCCGTCAGGCGCTGAATGACGGAGCTGACTTTTCCGGCATGATTTCCATGTACGGTGAAAAAGGCAATGACACGGCAATGGGGGAGAACGGATATCTGTTCCATCCGCAGAGCGGCATCTGGTATCCGGACTTCGTCGCGCAGGTGAGCCGGCTGGAGAAGCCCGGCGATCTTACAGAACCCTTTTTCGCGGGCACCGGCGTGTATATCGTGCAGCGGGGAGAAGACCTGCCGGGCGGACCGTATGACCCCGGCGAGGAACTGCTGGAACAGATACGCGGCGAGATGCTGTATGAACGGCAGACCTCACGCCTGAATGAACTGGCTGATGAATGGCGGCAGGATATGGATGTGACAGTGGATCTGACCGGGCTTGAATTCCCGATATATTAATACGAATGGAAGAGAGAAACATGAAAAGTATGCGAAAAGTAATTTCCCTGCTTTTGGTGATGATCTTTCTGGTCAATATGCTGCCGTGCACGGCGTCGGCGGAGGGAAATGCGCCTTTTTCCCTGACCGAAGCCGAAGTGCGGGAGATTCAGACACTTTCCGGCATGGAAACGGATGCCTATCACGCGGGAATGCCTTACTCCCGGTCCATGTCGGCATATCAGGTCTGCAGCTGGCTGAGGGAATTCAACGACGAAAAACTGACTGTACTGATCCGCCAGGCGCAGCTGCTGATCGATGAGATCGGCAATGACGCGCAGCTGCGGAAGCGGTTCAGCGATGTTTTCCGGCTGAAGGACGAGTGCGACCGGATGAGCCGTGAGGTTCTGTATTTTGTGTTCCAGCTGGATGAACAGATGAACGCCATCAGTAACTATCATGGCGTGGCAAAGGACAACAGTGTCAACGAAGAGCGGCGTTCAAACGCGTACCGGCAGATGCAGCGCGCGGCGCTGAAGCTGAAGGAGCTTCTTCCGAAGATCGGGAATGTGGCACCGGGGTATGAGAATCAGTTTACCGCTATGAACGAACAGCTCTCCGCCATGCACGGCCAGCTGGGAACGGCGGGAAAAATGCCGCCCTCCATGGTGCCGACCACACTGATCGGGACCGCGTCCCCGTTCGCGGCGCTGGCTTCCGCGGGGTTCTATATTGATGTGCTGAAGGCCACTGAGGCGGGCTTTTATATTGTGGATGAAAACGATCTGCCTCTGCCCGGGGCCGCTGTGACTGTGAGCAACGGCAAGAAAACCGTGACCGGCACGACCGATGACAAGGGCATCATGAAATATGACACGGGCGTTTTCAGCCCGGACGCTGACGGAAAATTCCTGGTTTCCGTGTATATCGAGGCAACCGGAAAACAGATCTGGGAATCCTGCGGCATGTATCTGCGGACGGGCGGCAGCCATAAGGTGAAACTGCCGACCGATGACGGAACCGCCTATATCCAGCGGATTGACTTCCGGGGTATGGATGTACTGCATGATCAGGACGTGGTTTACTGTTCACCTGAAAATGACGCTGTTCAGCCGCTGAAAGTTTATGTTCACGCGCCTCAGGGCCGGAGCGGCAACGTGGCGCTGGACTATACGGATGAATCGGGAAACACGCATCAGCGGCTGATTCCCTATACCGGCGACGCGCAGAATCCTGTGCGGGTCATTGATCTCAGCTCCGAATGGGCAAAAAAACTCAGCCCGAACACACCCTTTGTCCTTTCGCTGGAGGACGGTGCGGGCATATGCGGTCAGACGGTTTCATCCGGTATTGTGACGGAGGAGGCTATTGTTGACCGCCCGATCACAAAGCTGACGGATCCGCTCAGCAATCCGGGTATCAACCTGTCCGTCAACATTCCGATGGATCTGAAGGCACTGAAGAATATTGAGATCGCGTTCAACATCCCGACGGAAATCGCCGAGCTTTTCCCGATCAGCTTTGCCCTGACACCGGACGGGGAGATGACTTTAGGTATCTCTTTCTCCGCGGCCAAGGATATCAGCAAGAACGCTTCGGACAAGAGCTGGAAGACGGTTAACTCACGCGACGCGAAGGAAGAAAGAAACAAAGCGTTCAAGCAGATGAGCGTGTTCGGCAACCTCATTAAAGGCCGGGGCAACAAAGAACAGCTGAAGGGCGAAATGAAGGAACTGATGTCCATCAATGAGGCTCAGCTGATCTTCAACCTGATGCTGGTTTTTACAGGCAAATATGAGATCAACCGCGAAACAAACACGCGCAGCTGCGACGCTACGCTGATGTTCCAGGCGTCCATTGACGGATCCTATACTTTCCAGACGATGATTCTGGCATGTCCGCCTGTGTTTTTCGGCTTCTCCATCGGAGTGGGCTTTTCAGCCGGGGCATCCATCGGATTTTCATTTTCGGCGCCGCTGGCAGCACCGCCGATGAGAGCTTCTATGTGGAAGAACTTTGATTTCCACGGCGAACAGACTTCCTTCATGTTCGGCCTGCGCTTTTCGTTTTCCGCGTGGGGCGGCGTGGGCGTGCGGGGATTGGCGGCAGTGTATCTGCGCGGCTTCTTCGGCATCAACGCGGGCATTACGCTGACGCCGTGGGCGGATGATGTTTTAAACTGGTATGTGGATCTCGACGCGAAGGTCGATGTGGTGGTTGAAGCACTGTTTGTCTTCTCCGGTACATTCACACTGCTTGAGAAACAGAAGAGCTGGCCGGATAACGATAACAATATGAACACCGGTTTGCTGTTAACCAATGACACCGGGGAGGATACCGCGCCGGACGGTATAAAACCCCATGTGAGCCGGCTTCCGGCTGACATGAACATACCGAACGGTATGAAAACGGTCTGCCTGTTCTCAGACGAAACGGAAGAGCTGTATCTGGGCTTCTATACGGATGAAGGGCAGATGAAGGTCCTGAGCCTGTACGCGAAGAACGGCAGCTGGCGCGTAACGGAACTGAATACAAACGGACAGTTCGGCCGGAAGGCATTCGCGGATGAGCCGAAGTTTTCCGCTGAGCTGTCACGGGACGGTAAAGTCAGTGACAGTTATGTGTATGATTTCGCGGTTACGAACGTATCCGAATCCCAGCATGAGAGCATGTTCGACAGAAAGTATGTCGGGGTCGCCCTGCTGATCGCTTCCCACCGGGAGGACGTGGAGGATCCGGATAACCCCGGCACCATGATCCCCGGCCGGACCTACGGCGAGACGCTTTACCTGTCCCACACCCCGGATGAGGACGGCGCCCGCACCCTGAAAACCGAGGGCGGCATGAAGATTACCCCGCGGCATGGCTGCTATATGGAAACATCGCTGCAGTTCAGCTATATCGATACCGTTACCGGAGGCGGACTGTTCAAAAGCGAGACGGAGAGCTACTACGCGACCGTTGCCATGCGGAGCAAAACGATCCCGCATATTGTTTTCGCGCACGGCGAAACGGTAAACCTCACGCATCTTTCCTTCCCGGAAGCCCTTGGGGCGATTACGGCGGACAGCTTCGAACATGAGTTCAATCTGCAGGACCTGAATGACGCGGCCGGCAGAGAGACGGTTCTCTACTGGAGTGTCAGCGCGTACCGTGATATCGGGGATGTTAAGCTTCCGTTTGGCGCGGACAGGTTCATGACACTGATGTGCACCGCCCTGATCCAAAGAGGGGACCGGGCGCTCCTGTACACTGATTCACCGATTCTGTACAAGGCCGGTGACAGATGGGGGCTGATTACCGAGCGCCTGCCGGTATACTGGAAAATGGATTTCACACAGCTTGTGGATTCCGGGGATATCCGGAATGTGGTTGAGCTGGGTACAGTGAGCGGGAGTGTTACCTGGGGTGCCGGGGCGCTGCTGTCCATCGTCTTCCGGGATCCGGACGAGAACGGGCTGTGCAAGGCGTTCCTGCTGACACGCAGCTCTCCTGTCGCCGACGCGACGGTTAATACGACCGATCTGGGTATCCGGGTCGCTCCCGCGGATTATCATGCCGTACGCATCAGTGAAAAGGTCATCGGCCTGTATTATCTGACTCTGGTGTCTCCGGACGCGGATGAACGGAACACGCGGTATGTGTACAACGCGCTCTATCTGGTGCGCGAGGATAATTCACATGTTTTTGTGAGCAAGCCTTTTATGCTGGCTGTTTTCGACAGGGAGGACCTGGATCCGCTGAAAGGCCTGAACAGCATTGCCATGATCCGCAGTCCGGCCGGCTTCCTTGAAGGTGTGCTGGTCGCGGAGGAGACAACCAGGCCGGGTGAAGGCAGTGTACTGGAGCATTTTACCATCCACCAGACGCCGCGGGTTCGCATTGACGGCGCGTCATTGGAGAATCCGCTGGTAAGGGCGGGGGATACCGTAAATATTCTGGTGACTGTAACAAACACGGGCAATATCCCGGTGAGTGCCTTCTATCTGGACCTGACCGCGGAGAATGTGAAAACGAAGGAACTTATTCCGCTGTCTTCAATCAAGGTGGATTGCGCGATACCGGATAACAGCAGTATGCAGGCATACGATCTGGAAGGCGCGAGGACGGTGAGTGAAACCGGAGAAAAAGCGGTATCCCGCTTTGAAACGCCCGATGAAGACAGAAAGAGCTTCTGGGAAAAAACGGACGGCTCCTCCATGCAGACGGTTGTTCTTATGCCGGAGGAGACTGTGAACTACCGTGTGCCGTTCCCGGTGCCGATGAACTTTGCCGGCAATCAGTATAACGTTTCTCTCGATGTTTCCTCCCTCTGCATGCTGGCGATTCGGGGCGAGGACGGTCGCTACGATTCGACAGGCAGCTGGATCTACGCGCTGGAAAAGGCTCCGGTGGGGCTGGAACGCACTTACGGCGTCCCTGTGACTGTTGAGAAACCGGAGGTTGAAACGATTACGGCTGTGCTTACCGAACCGCCGATGAAACTGAACTCAATGGATGATACCGTACCTATGACACTGGTCAGAGGCGATGTATCCGGAGCCGGGAACCTGAATTCCGTGACACCGGGCGGAAATGGCGCGTTTTCGGCATACGGCTCCTTTACAAGGACCGGCAGCGCACCGCTGGATGTGGATACGGTGGATGTGGCACTGGATACGATGCTGTATGAGACGGACGGCAAACCCTATGTTTCCGTGATACTGAACAACGGCTCCTCCGCCGCCGCGAGCGGGCTGCGGATCGGATTCCTGACGGACGGTAAGGAGATCGCCGTGCAGAATCTGCCGGAGAGCTTCGTCCTGACATGCGCGGAAGGCCTGTCGATGGATATCCCGCTGGAGCCTCTGCTGGATAATGCCGCGGGGGTCGATCCGCTGAGCCTGGACCGGATAACTGTGCAGGTTTCCTGCAATGAAACGGAATCGAACTATTTCAACAATAAGGAAACTATCTACCTGAACCGTGCTTTTGTGATTCTGCAGCATCCCGATGACCGGACTGTGCCTGCAGGCAAGGATGCCGCCTTCAGCGTGGTTGTCCGCGGCGGAACACAGCCCTATACCTATCAGTGGCAGGTGAGCGCGAACGGCAGATACGGCACCTTTACCGATATCCCGGGTGCCACCGGCCGTGTGCTGAATCAAAAGACCGATTCCACCGGCCGCCTGAAGGGTGTTGCCGGTGCTGACGGCACCTGCTACCGCTGCGTTATTACGGACGCGAACGGACGGAAACTGGTTTCCGACCCGGCGCTTCTGCTGCTTACAGGCATTCCGCGCACCGGTGACACTTCACGGCTTCTGCTGTGGGCTGTGCTGCTGTGCGTTTCACTGCTGATCGGCGGAGGAATGTGCCGGAAATACAGGAGACAGAGGTAACGGAATACCGGACAAAAAGAAAACCGCTCTATCACTGACATGTGATGAAAAGCGGTTGTGCCGGGATATCTGCTGACATTTACAATGATGAAGGGACGGCTGGAAATCGCCGCCCCTTTTGCATTCAAGGTATCTTCTTCAGGCAGGGCCTGTTTTACCGGGAAGCGCGGGCTGCGTGCTGTTTGTACGCCTGTATTCGCCCGGCGTGACACCCATGATCTCATGAAAGCATTTGACAAAGTGGCTTTGCGAGCTGAACTGATAAAAAGCCGCGATATCCGCGATCTTCTCGCGGCCTCTTCTGACAAAATAACAGGATTCCTCGATTCTCCTGCGAATGATGTATTCATGAATCGAAATGCCGATTTCCTTCTTAAACAGACCGGAGAGATAATTCGCGCTCAGAAAAACGTGCCCGGCGATTTCCTGCACGGTTAAGGGTTCACACAGATGTGTGTTGATGTAATTGACCGCGCTGCCGATCTGAACCGAATAACGGACGGAACGTGTGCCGTTGACCGCTTCGGCATAACCCGAAACCATCTGCCGCTCCAGATCCTGCAGTTCCTTTATATCCCTGCAGATTTCCGCACGCTGGATATACGTATCGCTGAGTGTGAAGGCTTCATCCGGATCCACACCGCCGGCAATAGCCGCGCGGGCCATGAAAGTGGCACTGCAGATGACGGAGTTTTTCAGCGAACGCAGGACGGAGCCGGCCAGCCGCGCGCGCGGACGGCGGTTAATCTCCGAGAGAATGTGCAGCGCGCCTTTTGTATCCCCGACACTGATGCAGTGGGAGATCTCCTGCTCGATCATATACGGCGAATGGGAAAACTGCTGCGTTCTGTAATCACGGGTCTGTTCATAGAAGGAGCTGTCAATCATGGCGATATTTTCGCTCAGAACCGTTGAGTCCGTTTCCTTTTCCCGCGTGAACAGAAGTTCCGCCAGACGGCCGAGATAAAAATAGCTTCGCGCTGTGATCTGCTTCAGCCCGTTCAGATATTCCTGCAGTACCGCCCGTTGACTGATGCGGATACTGCCGGTCCGCGCGAGTTCCGTAAGCAGACCGCAGGGAACGGGTTCCGTAAGGACCGGCCCGATGAAAAGACGCGGTCTTCCCTTTGCGGCGCTGCTCGCGGGGAGATCATAGATGATGTACTGCTCACCGGCAAGTGTGGAAATATAGCGGCTCCCTTCCTGCTCACCGCCGGGATCCGGCCCGAGTGCCGTGTTCCCGGTAAGTACGGCGGCGGAAGTGATCTTTTCCGGCAGTGAGCAGAGCACTGTATCACCGCGCTTCAGGCATACGGGAACTCCTGTTGTATAATGCAGACATCTGGCGATTTCAATCTCATGATCCATGGCGGTCCCCCAAATTCACATGCGTTTTTCTTTATTTCGGGCCTGATTCTGTTTACATGCGTGAAATGATAAGGTTATTTTGGTTTGCAAACGATTGCTTTTGCACAACATATGATAATTATAACACAAATATGAGAAATGTGATATATTTCATTTTGCTTTCAGTTTATCATGAAACCATCAGCGGCGGACCCGGAGTCCGGAGCCGCCCGGATCAAATTTTCAGGAGGTTTACATTATGAAACGTATTCTGGCTGTACTCATGACTATCGCGCTTCTGTGCACCGCTCTGCTGTGCACCGCGAGCGCCGATGACAGGATTGTCATCAAGTTTGCCGCGCAGGGTGACAGCACCCCCGCCACCCAGGAATCCATTGACGCGTTCAACGCCATGCAGGACAAGTATGTTGTGGAATGGGTTGACATGACCAATGACTCCGGCGCTATGAAAGAACAGCTGATCACCAGCATGAAAGCCGGATCTTCCGATTACGACGTGCTGTCCATGGACGTATGCTGGGCCGGCGAATTCGCCGCCGCGGGCTACATTGAGCCCATCGACCAGCTGATGAGAGCCGACGGCCTCCGCGCTTCCGACTTCAACGCCGGTTCCATGAGCGCCGCTTCCTACAACGCCAAGACCTTCGCGCTGCCCTTCTTCCCGGACCTGGGCATCCTGTTCTACCGCAACGATATCGTGTCCGCTGAAGATGCTGAGAAGCTGATCTCCGGCGCTTACACCTACGCGGATCTGCAGGCCATGGCCGAGAAGTATCGCGGCGAAGCCGGCACCACCGACGGCATCTGCTTCCAGGCCAAGCTGGGTGAATGCCTCATGTGCAACCTGACCGAATACACCGCGGGCTGGACCGATGTCAAGGGCGGCCTCGAAGCCATGAAGGCCATGGTTTCCTCTTCCGCCGTTCCCGCCGACATCCTGAACTACGCCGAAGGCGAAACCGCCAACAGCTTCATCAAGGGCGTCAGCGTCTTCTCCCGCAACTGGCCCTATCAGTGGGGCGAAATCGCTTCCAACGGAACCATCTCCCAGGACCAGGTCGGTGTCGCGCCCCTGCCCGGCGGATCCACTGTCGGCGGCTGGCTGCTCGGCATCAACAAGAACTCCGCCAACAAGGACGGCGCCTGGGAATTCATCAAGTACCTGGCGACTGAAGGACAGAAGACTCAGGCTACCACCGGCGGCCACCTGCCCGGATATAACGCCATGCTGACCAACGAAGAAGTGATCGGCGCGAATGTGATGCTGAGCATGACCGGTTTCCAGAACGCTCTGGCTACCACCATCTCCCGTCCCGTTTCCGCTGAATACAGCAAGACCGCTGATGCCATCATCAACGCGGGTCACGCCTTCCTGTCCGGCAACGCCGAACTGGATGCCACTGTTGCCATTATTGAAGCGGCGCTGGCCGAATAATTAAAACGGTGCTTCCGGCGCGCCTCTGGCGGAAACAGAGGCGCGCCACTTCATTATGAAAGGTTGTGAAGTCCTGTGAAGAAATCGCTGTCATTCAAACAGGCAGCCTTCCTGCTGCCGCTGCTTTTGCTGCTGGCGATCTTTGCCGTCTATCCGATTCTGACATCGGTTGTATACTCACTGTTCGACTATCGCACCAATGATCCGGCAGCCGCGGGACTTTATACCGACGCGCGTTTCAACGCGCCTCTGTTCTATGAGGACTGCGACTACGCGGCCTGGTTCCTTGAGGATGACCTGACGGTCCTGCCTGAGGAAGCCAAGCCGGAAATGCAGGCTGTGATTGACGGATTTAAGGAACTGGCGGCGCCGTATAAGGACGCTTCCGAAGTGATCAGCCTGCCGGCCGGCGAGGAAGAGCGGATCATGAACCGTGTGAAGGAGCTGCGCGAAAACCTGACGGCGGTTTATACAGCCAATCCGGACGCTCCCTGGTATAACGGACCGGAAAAGCTTGACCTGCTGCTCGGTGAGCTCGATAAGTGCACCATCGGCAGCAATTTCGCGGGCCTGGCCTCCTACGGGAAGCTGGTGACAGACGAACGCTTCGGCAAGTCGCTGCTGAGCACACTGATCTTTACGGTGATATCGGTCGCCTTTGAACTGCTGCTCGGCATGGCGCTGGCGCTGATTATGAACAAGGCCATGAAGGGTATCGGCCTTGTGAGAACCATCGCCCTGATTCCGTGGGCGATTCCAACCGCCGTATCCGCGCTGATGTGGAGCTATATGTATGACGGGTCCAGCGGTATCATCGCGAAGTTGTTCGCGGTGCTCGGGCTGATTCCGAGCCCGGAGCAGATGCTTCTGTCCGCGGGCGGGGCCATGACCGCGGCGATTCTGAGCGACGTGTGGAAGACAACCCCCTATATGGCACTGCTTCTGCTGGCCGGACTGCAGATTATTGATACCGGCCTGTATGAGAGCGCCAAGGTGGACGGCGCGTCCGCTGTACGCACGTTCTTCTCTGTGACACTGCCGCTGCTGAAGCCGTCCATGCTGGTAGCGCTTCTGTTCCGCACACTGGACGCGTTCCGTGTGTATGACCTGATCGCCGTGCTGACGGGCGGAGCCCAGGGAACGGAAACCCTGTCGATTTACGCCTATAAGCTGATGATCGGGCAGAGCAACTACGGCTACGGTTCCGCCGTTGTTGTGGCGATGGCGGCCTGTGTCGGCATTATCGCGTTTATCTTTGTGAAGGTCCTGGGCGCGGAGCTCATAGATGACGATTGAGGAGGATGAATGACATGAAAACAAAGAAATCGGTCAAAGTAATCTCGGCAATCGTGATCGTTCTGTTTCTGGCTATAATGGTGTTTCCGTTCTTCTGGATTCTGGTTACCTCATTCAAGCCCGGTGAGGAAATCTTCGGCAAGACCGCTTTCCGGGTTATTGCCATCAACCCGACAACCGCGAACTACGGAACCGTGATCCGCAAGAGCATCCTGAATTCAATCCTCAACAGCCTGATTGTATCTTCCATGACCACGGTGTATGTCGTTGCCGTATCGACGCTGTCCAGCTATATTCTGGCCCGGTGCCGGTTCAAAGGCAAAAAGCTGCTGATGACCCTGATTCTCGGTGTTTCCATGTTCCCGCAGATGATCGTGGTCGGCCCCGTGTTCAACATGTTCTACAAACTGCGCCTGTTGAATTCCTACTGGGTTACGCTGGCCTATGCTTCCATCACTCTGCCCTCGGCAACATGGATCATGGTGGCGCACTTCAAGCGGATTCCGCTTTCCATTGAGGAAGCGGCGAGCATCGACGGCTGCACACAGTGGCAGACACTGTGGAAGATTATTTTCCCGGTGGCGCTTCCCGGTGTGTTTACCTGCGCGATTATGACATTTATTGCCGCGTGGAATGAATATCTGCTGACATGCACGCTGAATTCGGATAAAATGTTCCAGACGGTTCCCGTGGCGATCAACGCGCTCAGAACGCAGTTCTCGATCCTCTGGGGTGAAATTACGGCCGCTACGGTGATTGTGGTTATTCCCACACTGATTATTGTTCTGCTGTTCCAGAAGCAGATTGTTTCGGGAATGGTGGCCGGCGCGGTCAAGGAGTAAGCGATGAAGTATACTGAAACCGGCTTTGACGAAAGCTCAAGGTTGAAAAGAGAGTCCGTATTTCATGTATCATCCGGTTTGCTGGGGATACGCGGCTGCTATGAGGAAGGTATGCCCGAAGGCAGCCGCACGGTACGGGGTGCTTATCTGAACGGGTTCTGCGAGACGGAGCCGATTCTCTATAACGAGAGGCTGTACGGTTTTCCGGAAATCAAGCAGCAGCTGGTATGCCTGCCGGACGCGCAGACGGTCAGACTGCGCGCGGACGGGGAAAGCATTACGTGTGTGAATGCTCCGGATCTCAGGCAGACGCTGGATATGGACAACGGGATTACGGAACGCGAATTCACCTTTCAGACACAGCGGGGCAGAATCGGTGTATGCTTCAGGCGCATGGTCAGCTTTGTGCATCCGGATGTATTCATCATTGCCTGTGAGATCAGATCCGACGGATTTTCCGGTGAGATCGAAGCGGAGAGTACCCTGAACCCCGACGTGCGCAATTATACCGATCCGGATGATCCACGTGTCGCTTCCGGTGACGGAAAACTGCTTCGCACGGTTGAAGCGGGAACGGAAGGGGAATTCATGTATACCGTTTGCGAAACAAAGCGCAGCAAACGGAAAGTGCTCTGCCTGGTCACCCATGACACGGAAAGCGGCTTTACAGCCGGAGCCGGACAGACGCCCGTAATGACAACACGCCTGTTTCTGGCGCCCGGTGCTTCCGTAAGGCTGTATAAATACTGCCTGTACCGTGAACTGAAGGGCGGCGAAGCACGGGATGACATACGGCTGTATCTCCGCGGAATCAGGGATGCCGGCTTTGATGCGGAGCTGCGACAACAGCAGGCGTATCTGAGCAGCTTCTGGGCGGACGCGCGCGTGACGGTGGAAAACAACCCCGAACTGCAGACGCAGCTTGACTTCTGCATGTATCAGATGCTTCAGGCAGCGGGTAAGGACGGCTTGTCAAGCGTGCCGGCCAAGGGGCTTTCCGGTGAGGGATATGAGGGGCATTATTTCTGGGACAGTGAGATTTATGTTTTCCCATTTTTCCTGATGACAAAGCCGGAGATCGCCCGCGCGCTGCTGGAATACCGCTATAACAGGCTGGATGACGCCCGGGCGCACGCGGCGGAGCTCGGACACAGCCGCGGCGCGCTGTATCCCTGGCGCACCATTACGGGAAGCGAATGCTCAAGCTATTATCCTTCCGGATCGGCGCAGTATCACATCAACGGGGATATTGCCCACGCGTTTCTGGATTACCGGCGTGTGACCCGCGATGACAGCTTTCTGGAACAGACCTGTGAAGTGCTGGCGGAAACGGCCCGGCTGTGGCTGGATACCGGGCACTGGCAGGACGGAACTTTCAGAATCGATTGCGTAACAGGCCCGGATGAGTATACCTGCGTTGTAAACAACAACTATTACACCAACGCGTGCGCGGCCGAGAACCTGACCGGCGCATACCGGCTCTGCCGCGAACTGAAGGAAACCGCGCCTGAAAAATACAACGCTCTGGCGCGGCGGATCGGCCTGGAGGATGCGGAAACGGAAGCCTTCCTGTCAGCCGGCGAACATATGTATTTCCCGCACGGCGGAAACCCGGCCATTATCGCTCAGGATGACAGCTTCCTGCAGAAGAAACGGGTGGATATCAGCGCGATTCCGAAAGAAAACTTCCCGCTGCTGATGCACTATCATCCGCTGCTGATCAACAGATGTCAGGTGCTGAAGCAGGCGGACTCCGTGCTGGCGAACTGCCTTTACCGGGAAGAGGACGTGCTGACCATGATGCGCTCCTACCGGTATTATGAAGACATCACAACCCATGACTCCAGCCTTTCGCACTGTATCTATGCCATTATGGCGGCACGGCTGGGCGATATCGAATCCGCGAAACGCTATTTCTCCAAATGCGTGGGCACAGATACCGATGACCTGCACGGCAATACGCGTGACGGCCTGCATCTTGCAAATATCGGCGGCGTACACCGTGTGATGCTCGCCGGCTTCGGCGGCATGCGCGTGACGGATAACGGGCTGAGCCTGTTTCCGATTCTGCCGGACAATATACCGTCTGCCGAATTTGCGCTGTTCTGGCGCGGCAGCCGCCTGCGGATCAGCGTAAGCGGGGATGAATGCCGCGTCCGCGTATCGGACGGACCGGAACAGACCTTAACCGTCTACGGCCGCACGGTGACAGCCGGCCGCGCGACGATAACCGTACACCGGCCGATCCTCAGCGTGATATTCGACCTGGACGGGGTGATTACGGAAACCTCCCGCTTCCACTACCTGGCCTGGAAGAAACTGGCGGACAATCTCGGTATTCCTTTTGATGAGAAACGGAATGAGTGCTTCAAGGGCGTTTCACGCGCGGATTGTCTCAGGATGCTTCTGGAATGGGGCGGTGTCGCGGCGGACGAAAATACCTTTAATGAACTGCTGAACCGGAAAAATGAGCTGTATCTGGAATATCTTGATCAGCTCCGTCCCGGGGAGACCCTGCCGGGTATCGCGGAAAGCCTCGCGCTGCTCCGTGAAAAGAAGATTCCCGCGGCGCTGTTCTCGGTAAGCAAAAACACGGACCGGATCCTTGAAAAGCTCGGGCTGACCGATGCCTTTGACGCGGTCGTGACCGGGAATGACATCGGCTTCTCCAAACCTCATTTTGAAGGCTATCTTACAGCGGCGGAACGCCTCGGTATCGATCACCGGCTTTGTGTGATGGTGGAGGATTCAGCCGCGGGCATTGCCGGCGCGAAAGCCATTTCCATGAAAACACTGGCAATCATGCCGGAAAACACGGCACAGGCGGACTATTGCGTTTCCGCCGCAGCCGGGCTGCCTGATATGCTGAGGAAGATACTGCGATAAACCGTAACAGAAAACAACAAAGCAGGGTGCTGCTCCGTGTGAGACAGCACCCTGCTTTT
Organism: Clostridia bacterium; assembly: GCA_024404245.1. Lineage (GTDB taxonomy): Bacteria > Bacillota > Clostridia > Christensenellales > Aristaeellaceae > Aristaeella. Next base: position 3,702 of record JAKSQH010000026.1, on the reverse strand, counting down.
GTGCAGTGCGCGGAGATAGCGCTTATCCGGCGGCGTTCCCGGCGGCAAATACCTTCAGTGCCTCTGTCAGCGCGTCCGCGGAGGCGGCGGATACCGGAAGAAGCGTGCCGTCCTCCCTCAATGACGGCCTGTCGGCGGGAACATGAATGAAGCCTGCAAGGGGCTTTTTCCCGGACGCGGAAGTGTCTTTCCACGCGGATGAAGCCAGATAATGCAGCACACCGTACATCAGGTCATTGCACACAAAAGTGCCGGCGGTGTCTGATACCGCCGCGTCAAAACCGGCGGCTTTCATGGCTGCCGTCAGCTCCTTAACCGGGAGTGTGGAAAAATAACCGGCGGGACCGTCTTCGGCGATTTTCTCATCGACGGGGCGGTTGCCTTTGTTATCGGCGATGCGGGCATCCCTGATATTGATCGCGATCCGCTCGGGTGTTACGGCTTTCCGGCCGCCGGCTTCGCCGACGCAGATAACAACATCGGGCCTGAGTTCATCAATCGCCCCGCAGACCAGATCCGCCGCCTCACCGAAAACCACAGGCACCGTGAGTTTGTACAGATCAACGTTTTCCGGCGCGCGGCAGCCTTCCACGGCGCACGCGGACGCGTTTACGTTATCCCCGCCGAAAGGGAGAAAGCATGTCATCAGTATTTTCATTTGTGCCCTCCGGAAAGTGTATTGATACAGTGCAAACGGTCAGCCTTCATCAAGCTTACCGAAGCCTTCTCCGAGCGCCTCGTAGGCTTCTGTGACAAACATGAACGCGGATGCGTCCTCCTCGCGGACGATACTCTTGATACGCGGTATCTCACGGGAGGAGGCCACGCACAGCACCACCGGGCGATCAACCCCGGAGTACGCGCCGCTGGCACGGAGCAGCGTGGCGCCGCGGCCCATTTCGTGCATGATACGGCCGGTGACCTTTTCCCACGCGGAGGACATGATGAAACATGATTTGGTGCTGCCTACGCCCAGCACAATCATATCCACTACCTTGGCGCACACGTAGATCTCTATGAGGGCATACAGGGCTTTTGTGGCGTCAAACACAAAGCCCGCGGCAATGATGACCAGCGCCTCGATTGAAAACAGGAAAGTGCCGAAGCTGATAAATGAAAAACGGTGGTGCAGAATGCCGGCCAGCATATCGGAGCCGCCGGTGGTCGCTCCGCCGCGGATGACCAGGCCGCTGCCGATGCCGAGCACGATACCGCCGAACAGCGTACCCAGAAGCGGGTCGGCGGTGACCGGCGGCAGGGGCAGAATATCGATCATCAGTGAAAAGATGAGCGTGGCGGACAGGCTGCGGAAGGCAAACACCCGCCCCAGAGAGCGCAGACCGAACACGAAAATGGGGATGTTCACAAGAATGGACGCCGCGCCGACGGGTACGCTCAGAAGATGGTTAAGCAGCATACCGACACCGGTCGCACCGCCGGGAGATACATTGTTGGGCACCAGAAAACACGGATAGGCCGCGCCGCCGATCAGGCAGCCCAGCAGAATCTGCCCCCACGCGAGGAGCAGTTCTTTTCCTTTGGATTCGTTAAGACGCGGCAGTTTCATGAATACATTCCTTTACAGCATTATCCGGATTATTCCGATTGATTAAGCATTTTGCTTTTGTTTTTCCATTTATCGTTATTTTACGATGAAATGACGGTTTTTGCAAGCGGGAAAACCTTGTTAACGATGAAGAAACCCGCGAAAGGGAAAGCCGCTTGCACCGGATACGGATATACTCCGATAAGAAATACTCTTGCTATTTCGATAATGAAATGATAATGTTTCTTTGCCGGATAATGACCGCACGGACCGCGGCCGCGGGGACATGATTTATAAATCCGCTGTCCGGCGGAAAGGGGATAGCGATGAAACAGGGAAACAAAAACACGGCGGGCGCGATCATCTGGCTGGCCGTTTCATGCGCGGTTCATATGATTCTGTTCCGCGGAAAACTGGATATGAATATACCGGTTGTAACAAGGATCCTGTTTGCTGTGATCACCGTGGCGGTTACGCTGCCGCTGCATGAGATGATCCACTGGGTATTCATGAAACTATGCGGTATGAAGGAAGTAAGGATCAGCTTCGGCAGGGATCCGCTGGGGATTCCTTCACTGCGCACCTCGGCACAGGGTGAAATGCACGGATGGAAACGGATCATTACGCTTCTGGCTCCGCTTCTGCTGCTGACAGCGGTTCCGGATATTCTGTTTTTCTTCAGCGACCGCATACGGTTTCCTTTTTTCCTTGCGGCTTTGTGCAATGCCGCGGGGTGCTACTTTGACCTGACAGACGTCGCGACGGAAGTGCTTCACCGTTCGTGAAACAGATGAGTGACGCCCCGGAAACGGTACAGAGGGAGCGCTGTTTCCGATAACAGCGGGAGGGAGGATTGAACATGACCGAACTCGCAACTGACACGATTGTATGCATACAGTATTGTATTGTTTCCGCCATATGCGCTCTGTCGCTGGTTTACTTTATTGTTGTCACCGGCAGCTCGGCAGAGCATTCAGATGAGATACGCTTTTATAAGCTTGCCATCGGCTTTGCCGCGCTATGCGCGACCACCGATATCCTCTACGCGCTGCGCGAGTACAGCACGGTGCCGTTCGGCAGCGCGGTCAGCTACGCGGGCGAGATCCTCTATTCGCTGGGCAGTATCTGCGGCGCGTATTGCTGGTTTGTCTATTCCGAAATGAAACAGAAATCGCCTGTTTCATACTCAACGGGCCTCAGACGGCTGTGTATGATTCCGTTTGCCGTGATGTGCCTGTTCACACTTACAACACCCGTACACGGGTTGTGCTTTTCCATTTCCGGAACGAAATATGTGCGCGGTGTGCTGAATATACCGTTTACAGCGGTTTGCACAGCTTTTGTGCTGGTTTCCGGTATCCGTGCCATGATCAGCTCCTTCCGGAAGAAGCACCATGCAAACCGGATTCTGCTCCGGCTGCTTCTTCTGTACGCCGCTGTGATCGCAGCGGCGCAGGCACTGCAGACGGTGCTGGGACCGATACTGCCTTTCCGCAGCCTTTTCGCCGCGGTGCTGTTCATGTTTGTGACGCTGCGGGGAATGTGCGAAACTGTTACGGTGGACGCGCTGACCCGGATCAACAACCGGTTCTCACTGAACCGGCTGCTGGACGCGAAAATAGCGGGCGGTGAGCGGTTCGGCCTGATGATGATTGATATTGACGATTTTAAGCATATCAATGACACATACGGTCATACAAGCGGCGACGAGGCCATTTTCCGCACCGCGTCCGCGATCAGGAGCGCCGTGCCGCGGGGCTGCTTTACCGCGCGCTACGGCGGTGATGAGTTCGCCGTGGTCATGCCGCCGGCGGATGAAACAGATGTTGAACAGATTCGGCAGAAGATACGCGGAGAACTGAAAAAGGCCGCCGAAGAGAACGGCAGCCCTTACTGTATTGACATTACCGCGGGATACGCGGAGAGAGACGGTAAAATTGATAATATTCCGGATATGATCAACGCGGCTGACAGCATACTGTATGAAAGAAAACGCGCCAAGAAAGCACACACGGCGACATAAGGCGGTCCGGCCTGTTCAGCCTTTGACGCTTCCGGCCGTGAGCCCCTGAACGAAGAATTTGTGACTGATTTTTACTGCGATCAATACTGATTTGCGGGGTATGTCATTTTGCCGTTGCTAAATACAGAAAGCA
>JAKSQH010000025.1 GCA_024404245.1 Clostridia bacterium | reverse complement strand
GTTATTCCTCTTCTTTGTTTTCGGTCACGTCTTCGATGACGACCTCAACTTCCTTCTCCACCTGAGCCTCGATCTCGGCGGCGGCGCTTTCGGCGGCTTCATCGGCCTTATCGGCTTCATCCAGCCTGCGGCGCAGTTCATCGCGCTCTTCGCGCGTGAGCGCGTTTACGTCGATCGCGTCCAGCCGGGCGCTGTCACAGGCTTCCTTTACCTTCGCGCGGAATTCCTCGTAGGCCTCCTGGCCGCTGCGGATTGTTTCGTCACCTTTTTCGACCAGGGTCTTCGCGATCTCCTCGCCCTTTTCAACAACTGTCGCGACCGCGCCGACACTGCCGGAAATAACGGCCTTCAGTAAATCTTTCAGTTCATCCATGATGCATTACTCCTTTCGTCAACGGTTGAACAGAACTTCGTCCCTTTCCTTCGGGACGGTTACAGTTTATCACAAAGCCGCAAGGAAACAAGCGGTGCAGTGCAAAATGTCAGTTTTTGCGATTGAATTGTCAGTGAGGGGAAGGTGTGGAAGGTGTAGAAGGTGTGGAAGGTGAAAGGGGATCGGCTTGCGGGCCGGCCAAAAGGCTTTGCGATTGTTTTGCAGGATACCTTCGGTACATGCGTTTCTATAAGTGAACTTTCCGTGAATGCCCTTTTTTAAGCGGGACGGATATGGTATAATAGACTGCAGTAATCCGCGGAGGATATTTATATGATACAGATCGGTACAGTGCTCCGGTCGGGCGGCGGAATGACGGAAGTCGCGTTCTGCAGTGATTCCGACTGTGAAAAATGCGGCGCGTGCGCCGGCGGAAAAAAGAAAAACACGCTCTGGGTGCGCGGCGAAGCGCAGCCCGGGGATATTGTGCGTGTGGAGATACCGGACGGCACAGCCGTAAAGGCGAGCCTGCTGGCCTATGTTATGCCTCTGGCCGCGTTGCTCGGCGGGATGGCAATCGGCCTCATACTGATGCCGGGTAAGGAAATGCCGGCCGCGCTGCTCGGGCTGGCCCTGATGGGCGTTGCTTTCGCCGTGCTCGCCGTGACTGAAAAGAAAAGAAAGAACGCGCCGGAATGGAATCCCGTGCTGAAGGAGATCCTGACCGCACCCGGCGCGAAAACGGAGGGGGAGAAGCAGCATGAATTATGATGTGATTATTATCGGCGCCGGCCCCGGCGGTATCTTTACCGCCTATGAACTGCTGGATAAGGCGGAAAAAGACCTGAAGATCGGCGTGTTTGAGATGGGTCGTCCGCTTGCCGGCAGAAAATGCCCGATTGACGGCGTAAAGGTCAAAAACTGTGTGCGCTGTAAATCCTGCTCCATTATGAGCGGTTTCGGCGGCGCCGGTGCTTTTTCCGACGGGAAATACAACATTACCAATGATTTCGGCGGCACGCTGCATGAATACGTAGGGAAACAGCAGGCCATTGACCTGATGCGCTATGTGGATTCGATCAACACGCGCTACGGCGGGGAAAAGACAAAGCTGTATTCCACGGCCAACACCGCCATCCGCAAAACATGCCTGCAGAACGGGCTGCATCTGCTGGACGCGCAGGTGCGCCATCTGGGCACGGATATCAACTATATTGTGCTTGAAAACCTGTATAGCCTGATGAAGGACCGCGTCGATTTCCATTTTGAAACGCCCGTCGCGAGTGTGAAAAAGAGCGAAGAAGGATACGAGATCGAAGCCGGAGGCGAAATCTATACCGGCCGCTGCTGCGTTGTATCGACCGGCCGCAGCGGAAGCAAATGGATGGAGCAGGTCTGCCGGGATCTTGACATCCCCACACGGAGCAACCGGGTGGATATCGGCGTGCGCGTTGAGCTGCCGGCTGCCGTGTTTGAGCACCTGACGGATGAGCTTTACGAGAGCAAAATCGTATACAGAACCGAGAAATTCGAGGATCTTGTGCGCACGTTCTGCATGAACCCGCACGGCGTGGTTGTGAATGAAAACACAAACGGCATTGTAACGGTGAACGGCCACAGCTATGAGGATCCGGCGAAGCATACGGACAACACGAACTTCGCGCTGCTTGTAAGCAAGCATTTTTCCGTTCCCTTCAAGGACAGCAACGGCTACGGCGAGAGCATCGCGCGGCTGAGCAATATGCTCGGCGGCGGCGTGATTGTGCAGCGCTTCGGCGACCTTGTGCGCGGCCGGCGCAGTACAGAAAGCAGAATCAGCGAGGGGTTCGTGACGCCCACGCTGGCTGCTACGCCCGGCGACCTGAGCCTGGTAATTCCGAAACGGATTCTGGACGGCATTATTGAAATGATTTACGCGCTTGACAAGATCGCGCCCGGCACCGCCAATGACGATACGCTGCTTTACGGTGTGGAAGTGAAATTCTACAACATGGAAGTGAAAATTGACGAAAATCTGGAAACAAACTACCCGGATCTTTTCGTGATCGGCGACTGCAGCGGTGTGACGCACAGCCTTTCCCACGCCAGCGCGAGCGGTGTGCATGTGGCCCGTGTGATTGCAGACAGATACGGAAAAAGAGGTAAAGAAGATTGATCGGAAAAAAATTCGGAGAGAAACTGCGGGATTCGCTGAAAGCGGTGCTGCCGATTATCGCGCTGGTGCTGCTGCTGAGCCTCACCGTGGCACCGATGCCCGCGGGCACGCTGCTGACGTTTCTGTTCGGCGGCCTGCTGCTGATCGTCGGCATGATGCTGTTTTCGCTCGGCGCGGAAGTCAGCATGGAACCGATGGGCAATGTGGTCGGCTCGGGCATTACGAAAACCAAGAACCTGAAGCTGATTCTGATTCTCGGCTTCTTTCTGGGTGTGATGATCACCATGTCCGAACCGGACCTGCAGGTGCTGGCGAATCAGATTCAGTCCATCCCGAATATGGTGCTGATTATCAGCGTGGCTGTCGGCGTGGGTCTTTTCCTTGTAACCGCGCTGCTGCGCATGCTGTTCCGTATTCCGCTGCGGAGGCTGCTGTGGCTTTTCTACGGAGTGGTCTTCATACTGGCGGTTTTCGCACCGGAAAGCTTTCTGGCGGTGGCCTTTGACTCGGGCGGCGTTACAACGGGCCCGATGACCGTTCCGTTTATCATGGCGTTCGGTATCGGTATTGCATCGATCCGTTCCGACGAGGGCGCGGCCGATGACTCTTTCGGCCTGATCTCGCTCTGCTCGGTCGGGCCGATCATCGCCGTGATGGTGCTGAGCATGATTTTCCGCGCGGACGGCGCGGAATACGCCAGAACGGAAATTCCGAACGTGAGCATGAGCGTGGAGCTGACGGATCTGTTTGCCGTGAGGCTGCCGGACTATCTGAAGGAGATCGGTATCGCGCTGCTGCCGATTATCGTGTTCTTCTTTGTGTTTGAAGCCATCTGCGTGAAGCTGAGCTACAGGACGCTGAGCAGGATCGGGCTCGGCCTGATTTACACCTACGCCGGCCTGACGCTGTTCCTGACAGGCGCGAATGTCGGCTTCATGCCCGCCGGCGCGTATCTCGGCAGCGCTCTCGCGCTGACGGAGTACAAATGGATTGTGATCCCCATCGGTATGGTGATCGGCTTCTTTATCGTGAAGGCGGAGCCGGCGGTTTATGTACTGATGCGGCAGGTGGAGGAACTGACGGACGGGGAGATTTCCGGCAGAAGCCTGCAGATGAGCCTGTGCATCGGCGTGAGCGCTTCCGTCGGCCTCGCGATGCTGCGTGTGCTGACCGGTATCAGCATCCTGTGGATGATGGTGCCCGGATATGCCATCGCGCTCGCGATGACATTCGTTACCCCGAAGATTTTTACCGCGATCGCGTTTGACTCCGGCGGAGTCGCGTCCGGCCCGATGACCGCGACGTTCCTGCTGCCTTTCGCGTGCGGGGCGTGTATCGCGCTTGGGGGAAACGTGGTTACGGACGCCTTCGGCGTGGTGGCGATGGTGGCGATGACGCCGCTGATCACCATCCAGATTCTCGGTATCGTATACAATATCCGCACCAGAGTGCACAGGAAGACCGCGCCGGTCACCGCTGGGGACCTGTTCGCGGATATGCCCGATAACATGATCATCGATCTGTAAAGGAGTGGAATGAACAATGCTGAATGATCCGCACGTCCTTTATCTGATGATGACCGTGACGGGACGCGACAAAATTGCCGAATTTATTACGCTGTATAAGGAAAAGAACCTGGAAACGCATCTTGTGGCGCTGGGTCACGGCACCGCGAATGAACAGATGCTGAAGCTGCTGGCGATGGACGAAACGGAAAAAGCCTTCTGCTTCAGTATTGTGACCGGCAGTAAGTGGGCTGAGCTGAAAAAGGCGATGCAGAAACAGCTGTGGATCGAAATGCCGGGTGTGGGAATCGCATTTATCGTGCCGCTGAGCTCTGTCGCGGGCAAACGCGAGCTGATGTATCTGACCGACGGAACCGGTTATCAAAGAGGAGATGAAACGGAAATGAAGGGTACCGCGCAGGAATTGCTTGTCGTCATCTGCAACCAGGGGTATAACGAGCAGGTCATGGATGCCGCGCGGGAGGCCGGTGCCGGCGGCGGAACGGTTATTCACGCCCGCGGAACCGGCATGGCGAAGGCGGAGAAATTCCTCGGCATCTCCCTGGCCAGCGAGAAGGACGTTATTTTCATTGTGACCGCGACGGAAAAGAAAAAGGCGATTATGAGCGCGATCATGGAAAAAGCAGGCCTTGACACGAAAGCAAAGGCAATCGTGTTCAGCCTGCCTGTTGAGGATACGGCCGGAATGCGACTGCATCCCGACGAGGATGAGGAAAACGCGGAGGAAAGCGGCGAAAAGAGCGAAAACGCCGAAAAGGAGGAAGCCTGATTCCGGTCAGCACCGGAGAAGCGGCAGTGAATACTCAAACCCGGCGCTTCTTCCTGTGAGACACGCGTAAATTTCATAAGCACGGGCTTCCGTCTGATACCAGACGGGGGCCCTTTTCTGTACGGCTTTCATGCCGGTGAGCACCTCCGTACGGCCGGACTCCTTCCACAAAGTAAAGAGTTCGCCGGCGCTGTACCGGATACCGAGCAGGAAGGAAACGGACGGATCCGGCGGGGAAAGCAGCAGATCATCCGTCATGCCGAGAAGCGCCGATACGCAGATTCTGCGCAGCCGCGCGTCCGGGTAGCGCTTTGATGAAGCGAGACGGATGAGCCCGTCAAAGGAGGACGCCTGAGAAGCGGCACCCGTGATCCTGTCCTCCAGCCCTTCCGGAATCAGGGAAGGGGCGGCGAAAACGCCACGGCCACCCAGACGCAGAAAAGGAAGAATGATACCGGACAGCCTGTCCGGATCCGGAAAGCGGCGCGCGAGCGCCTCCTGCCGGATAAGGTCCGCCGTGGCGGGAGGCACGGACGCGAACACGGACTGCCAGTTACCGCGCGCGACGGCGGAGCGCACGGCGGACGCGGAGGGGGCTGACGGAACGGCGGATTCCGCGTGATAGGCCCCTGTGCGGCGGATGACATGCGGAATCATCTCCGGCGCGTGTGATCTGATCGCGCGGAGATAGCTGACGGCCAGGGTGTTGTTCGGGCAGGAAAGCACGCCGCCGGCCCCGGGAAGCACCTCTTCCGCCGCGGCGGCGGCCGCCGCAGGGTAACCGAGCCCGCCGGCCATGAAGCGGCTGAGCGCGGCTTTCCATTCCGGCGGCTCATCCGCAAGAAGCGCGGAAACGGAGGAAAGCAGCGGAAGATCATCCGTCTCGGCACCGAAGGCGATATCGGTCACGCCGAGGGCGGAAAGCAGCGTGACCGCGCCAAGCGCGTAATGCTCCGCGTCACGCACGGTATACAGCGCCGGTAACGCGAAAACCGCGTCGGCTCCGGCCGACAGCGCGAGCCCGGCCCTGCCGGCGGGTGAAAGCAGCGCGGGCGCGCCGCGCTGGGTGAAACAGGATGAAAGCGCGATGACCGTGTAATCCGGCCGGACTGCCTGCTTTGCCGACTGCAGATGATAGACATGCCCGTTGTGCAGCGGGTCATATTCGGCGATGATTCCGAGTACGCGCACGGCAAAGCCTCCTTCCGGCAAAAAGTTCATAATGTGGATTTCGCTTACCGGGCTGAAAAACCCTTCACATTCAACGGGAAAAGATGTATAATCAGACTGTTGTGAAAAAATGATCCTGAAAGGGGAAACTGTTCATATGAAAATCCTGGTTGTCAACGCGGGTTCCTCCAGCCTGAAGTATCAGCTGATCGACATGGAGGGTGAAAAAGAACTGGCAAAGGGTGTTGTGGAACGCATCGGCATCGAAGGAAGCCGGATGAAGCACACCGCCGGTGAAAAGAAAGCCGTTATCAATGAAGTGATCTCCAACCATGAAGAGGCCGCTCAGCTGATGCTGAAAACGCTGGTTGACCCCGAACTGGGCGTCATTTCCTCCGTGGATGAGATCGACGCGGTCGGCCACCGCGTGCTGCACGGCGGCAACAAGTTTACCGCCAGCGTGATTGTGGACGATGCCGCGAAGCAGGCGATCCGTGACTGCTTCCCCCTGGGCCCGCTCCATAACCCCGCCAATCTGATGGGTATTGAAGCCTGCGAAAAGGTCATGCCGAAGACGCCCCAGGTCGCCGTTTTCGATACCGCTTTCCATCAGACCATGCCGCCGAAGGCCTATATGTACGGCGTGCCGAAGATGTATGAAGAAAAGCTGCATGTGCGCCGCTACGGCTTCCACGGCACCAGCCACCGCTTTGTGTCCCGCCGTGTATGCGAATTCCTGAACATCAGCCCCGTGGGCCAGCGCATCATTATCTGCCACCTCGGCAACGGCTCCAGCCTGAGCGCCGTGAAGGACGGCAAGTGTGTTGACACCTCCATGGGTCTCACGCCTCTGGAAGGCCTGCTGATGGGCACGCGTTGCGGCAGCTGCGATCCCGCTGTTGTGCAGTTTGTTGCCAACAATCCTCTGGATAAGGACGGCAACCCGCTGGGGCGCAAGCTGAGCGTGGATGAGGTGCTGACCCTGATGAACAAGGAATCCGGTCTGCAGGGCATTGCCGGCAGCAGCGACTGCCGCGATGTGGACGCGCTGGCTGAAAAGGGCGACGCGAACGCCATCCTGGCCCGTGAGATGCTGATCTACGGCATCAAGAAGTACATCGGTTCCTATGCCGCCGCGATGGGCGGTGTTGATATCATCTGCTTCACGGCCGGCATCGGTGAGAACAATGACAGCCTGCGTGAAGAAGTGATGAAGGACATGGAATTCCTGGGCGCGCGTCTGGATACCGATAAGAACCGCGGCTGCAGGGAGGAAGCGATCGTCAGCACCGAGGACAGCAAAGTGACCGTGTGCGTGATTCCCACCAACGAGGAAATCATGATCGCCAGAGACACGCTGGATCTGGTGACTACGGGCAAGGTACGGGACAACTGAAACAGCTGAAAAAATGCCCCGGAATGTCCGAAAATGCTGTTGACAAAGGTTTGCAAAAAAACTATAATAACGAGTGGTCACGTTTGAGGTGAGGACATGCGGCTTGACGTAGCTGAGGCTCTGGCTCATCCCGGTCAGGAGTACCGGTTCCATGATCTGCAGGCCATTGCAGATCAGGAGATTTACGGCGACACGGTGAGGATTGATCCGTGCAGCGTTGAAGGTACTTTTATGGCGGATGACGATGGCAACATCAGTGTCAGAGGTTCTTTGGAGACGACGGCGCACGCACCTTGTGCCAATTGCCTTGAGGACGCGGAAGCAAAAGTCGTGAATGACTTTGATGAAACGTTCATTCGCAATGGCGATCCTGAAGACGATGAGATCTTCGCCTATGAAGGTCACATTGTTGATACGGAGAAGCTGATTATGTCATACGCCGTGATGGCGCTGCCGATCCGCTTTCTCTGCAGGGAGGATTGTCCCGGACTCGAATACCATGACCCGGGCGATATGCACGTTACGGATCCGAATGTTCAGTATCCGTTCGCGGCGCTCAGGCAATTGCTGAAAGACAACGAGGAGGTGTAATTATGGCTACTCCCAAAGGAAAAATTTCCAAAGCTCGCAAGCACAGCCGTCAGGCCAACTGGAAGCTGACCCTGCCGGGTATCGTTGAATGCCCCCAGTGCCACAAGATGAAGCTGGCTCATCGCGTTTGCAAGAACTGCGGTTATTATAACGGAGTCCAGGTCGTCGTCAAGGACGAGGAGAAGGAAGCCTGATCGGCTTTCTATCCGGACCGGACATACACTCGCGGATGAAGAGGAGTACTTCGCGCAGGTGCCTCAGAGAAGGCTGCATTTCGGTGTGAGCAGCCGGCATTCGAACGGAGGAAGGTCGCTTCTGAGAGCGGCGGATGAATATTCAGTCCGTCGCGGGTGCGCCCGTTATCGCGCCAGAGGCAGTTTTATCTGCGAAAAAAGGTGGTACCACGGAACATCTCCGTCCTTTGGACTGAGATGTTCTTTTTTTTATTCTTGAGGAGGGAAAGAAAATGACCGGAGCCGATATGGAAACCAAATTCGATCCGCAATCGATCGAAACCGATATCTATAAAGCATGGGAAGAGAACGGCGCCTTTACGGCCCACCGTATTCCCGGTAAGAAGCCCTTCACGATTGTGATGCCGCCGCCCAACATTACCGGGCAGCTGCACATGGGCCATGCGATGGACTGCATTCTGCAGGACGCGCCTATCCGCTACCACAGGATGAAGGGTGACCCCACTCTGTGGCTGCCGGGCACGGATCATGCCGCGATCGCGACCGAGGTCAAGATTGTGGAGGCGATGCGCAAGGAAGGCCTGACCAAGGAAGGCATCGGCCGTGAAGCGTTCCTGGAGCGCGCCTGGAAATGGAAGGAAGAGTACGGCGGACGCATTGTGAACCAGCAGCGCCGTATGGGCGTGAGCTGCGACTGGAGCCGTGAGCGCTTTACCATGGATGACGGATGCAGCCGAGCCGTGATTGAAGTGTTCAACCGCCTGTATGAAAAGGGACTCATCTATCGCGCCAGCCGCCTGGTGAACTGGTGCCCCTGCTGCAAGAGCGCCATTTCCGACGCGGAAGTGGAATACGAGGAGCAGGACAGCAACTTCTGGCATCTGCTGTATCCGGTGAAGGAAACCGGCGAAAAGCTTGAGCTTGCCACCACGCGCCCCGAAACCATGCTGGGCGATACCGCCGTGGCTATCAACGCGGACGACCCGCGGTACGCGCATCTGCACGGCTGCCATGTGGTGCTGCCGCTGCTGAACAAGGAAATACCGATCGTGTGCGACGAGCACGCCGATATGACCAAGGGTACCGGCGTGGTGAAGATCACCCCCGCGCATGACCCGAACGACTTTGAAGTGGGCCAGCGCCACAACCTGCCGCTGGTGCGCGTGTTCACCTATGACGGACACATGACCGGAGCGGCCGACCGTGCCGCCGCGGAGGAACTGAAGGCTTCCGGCAAGGCTGCCGTGAATGAGCCCGAGGTGCTGGACTGCGGCAAGTATGCCGGCATGACCACGAAGGAAGCGCGCAAGGCGATCCTGGAAGACCTGAAAGCCTGCGGCGCGCTGGCCGAAATCGAGCCCCTGAAGCATGAAGTGGGCACCTGCTACCGCTGCCACAACAGCATTGAACCCATGGTGAGCAAGCAGTGGTTTGTGAAGATGAAGCCGCTTGCCGAGCCCGCGATTGACGCGGTGCGTACCGGAAAGACGCGCTTTGTGCCGGAACGCTTTGAGAAGATTTATTACAACTGGATGGAGAACGTGCGCGACTGGTGCATCTCCCGTCAGCTGTGGTGGGGTCACCGGATCCCGGCGTGGTACTGCGATGACTGCGGTGAAATGACCGTGGCGCGTCAGGCCCCCTGCACCTGCCCGAAGTGCGGCGGAGCGAAGCTCAGCCAGGACGAGGACGTGCTGGATACCTGGTTCTCTTCCGCGCTGTGGCCCTTCTCCACGCTCGGCTGGCCGGATGAAACCGAAGACCTGAAATTCTTCTATCCCACCAGCATGCTGGTGACCGGGTATGACATCATCTTCTTCTGGGTGGCCCGGATGATCTTCAGCGGCATTGAGAACATGGGCGAGACGCCGTTTGACACCGTGCTGATTCACGGCCTTGTGCGTGACGAGCAGGGCAGAAAGATGTCCAAGAGCCTGGGCAACGGTGTGGATCCGCTTGAAGTGGTGAAGGAATACGGCGCGGACGCGCTGCGCTTCTCACTGGTGATGGGCGTGAGCCCCGGAAACGACACGCGCTACAGCAAGGACAAGGTGGAATCCGCCAGAAACTTCGCGAACAAGATCTGGAACGCGAGCCGCTTCGTGCTGATGAACGTGAGCGAACGGAAGGACTTTGACCCCGCGAAGCTTGAAACCGCCGACAAGTGGATCCTGACCCGGCTGCAGGAAGCGATCCGTGTGATCGGCGATCATATGGAAAGCGGAGACTTCGGCCTGGCCGCCACAAAGATTTATGACTTCGCGTGGAGCGAATTCTGCGACTGGTATATCGAGCTGAGCAAGGCCCGCCTGCTGGGTGAGGACGGCGACAGCAAGGAAACCGTGAAGGCCGTGCTGCTGTACGTGCTGGAGAACCTGCTGAAGCTGCTGCATCCCTTCATGCCCTTCCTGACGGAGCAGGTGTACAAGTATCTGCCCGGCGCCGAAGGCTTCCTGATGCTGCAGAAGTGGCCGGAAACTTCCGACGCGCTGGACTTCGCCGATGACGAGGAAAAGATGCAGGGCGTGATGGAGATTATCCGTTCCATCCGCAACCTGCGTGCCGAAATGAACGTGGCGCCTTCCAAGAGAACGCACCTGATGCTGGTGGCGAACGACGGATGGGCGGATACGCTCGAAAGCGGCGAGGGCTACTTCAAACGCCTTGCCGGCGCTGCCTCCGTGGAGCTGATTACCGACCGCGCGCTGATTACCGGCAAGAACGTGAGCGCCGTGACCGCCGCGGGCGAGCTGTTTATCCCGCTGGGGGACCTGGTGGACTTTGACAAGGAGATTGCCCGCCTGAACAAGGAACTGGAGAACCTGCAGAAGGAAACGGAACGCGCCAGGGGCAAGCTGAACAACCAGGGCTTCATCAGCAAGGCTCCGGCTCAGCTGGTGGAAGCCGAAAAGGCCAAGCTGGAAGCGAACGCAGCCAAGGCTGCCGCGCTGGAAAACCGGATCGCGGAACTGAAGGCTGAAATGTGAGGCATTCATGACCGAATATCTGAACGCGCGGCAGGTGATTGACCGGATTCACGGGGCGATCGGGGACGGATCCAAAAACGGACTCGACAATACCCGGAAGCTGATCGGAATGCTTGACTGCGCTCCCCGGGTGCCCGTCATTCACGTGGCGGGCACCAACGGGAAGGGAAGCACATGCGCCATGACGGCGTCTGTGCTGAAAGAGGCCGGTTACAAAACCGGTCTCTACACTTCTCCGTTTCTGCAGATCTACAACGAGCGGATCCGGATAGACGGAACGCCCGTTTCGGATGATGTGCTGGCACGGGAAGGAAACCGCGTGCTTCAGGCCGCGGAGGAACTAAAAAAGGAAGGGGTCCGCGCGACTCCGTTTGAGCTGGGAACAGCGCTCGCGCTGTGCGTGTTCGCGACCGAAAACGTGGAATACATCGTGCTTGAGGTCGGTATGGGCGGCAGGCTTGACCCGACCAACGCGGTGGAGAACCCCGCCGTGTGCGCGATCACCGCGATCGGTATGGATCACATGCAGTATCTCGGCGATACGCTGACCGCGATCGCGGGCGAGAAAGCCGGCATCATCAAGGAAGGCGTGCCTGTGGTGTGCCATACGCAGCCGGCGGATGTAACGGAAACGATCCGCCTGGTTGCCGAAAAGAAGCATGCGAGGATGATCATGACGGATCCGTCCATGATCCTGGCGGAGGAAAGCCGGCTGAACGAAACCCGCGCCGACCTGAAAACGGCAACCGAATGGAAAGGCCTGCGGATTCCGCTGCCCGGAAAGCATCAGGTGACCAATACTCTGGTGGTGCTGGGCATCATTGACGAACTGCGGGCGCGCGGAACACGCGTACCGGATGAGGCCGTATACCGCGGCATCGCGTCCACCGTATGGCCGGCGCGCGCGGAATGGTGCGGATCACTGCTGATGGACGGCGCGCATAACGCGCAGGGCGCCGCGTCACTGGCGGACTATGTGCACCGTGAGCTGAGCGGCGTGCACCGTGTGCTGCTGACCGGCGTGCTGAAGGAAAAGCTGTCCGGCGAGATGCTGACGAGCCTTTCCGGCATGGCGCGGACCGCGATCACGGTGACCCCGGACAGCCCGAGAGCCATGGCGGCCGAGGAACTGGCGGGAATACTGCGTGATTACGGGATGGAAGTGACCGCTGCCGGCAGCGTTGAGGAAGGCCTGGCAACGGCGCGGAAGCTGGCGGGAGAGCAGGGCGTCGTGATCGCGACGGGATCGCTCTATTTTGTCGGTCAGCTGCGCGGCATTGTAGGCCTGAAGCCCTGAGGAGGTCAGGTATGGAGTTTTCCCATATACCGGTATTATTTGATGAAGTGATGACCTGGATGAACGTGCGTGAAAACGGCGTTTATGTGGACGGCACGCTCGGCGGAGGCGGCCACAGTGAGGGCATGTTGCGGCTTTCGGGCGGAACAGCGCGGCTGTACGGGATTGACCGTGATATGACGGCAATCGGCGCGGCGGGTGAACGGCTGAAGGATTACCCCGGTTTCCGCGCGATTCACGGCAACTTTCATGACGCGGCGGAACTGCTGAAGGCGGAAGGCGTTGAGCAGATTGACGGTTTCCTGCTGGATCTCGGCGTTTCCAGCCCGCAGCTGGACTGCGGGGAGCGCGGCTTCAGCTATCATGAGGACGCGCCGCTGGATATGCGCATGGACCGCTCACAGGGTATCACCGCGGCGGAGCTGCTGAATACTTATCCGGAAAAGGAGATCGCCGGGATTATCCGGGATTACGGAGAGGAAAAGTGGGCGGCGCGCGTTGCCGCGATCATCTGCGAACACCGGAAGCAGAAACCCTTTGAAACAACCTTTGACCTGGTGCACGCGGTGGATGCCGCGATTCCGAAGGCGGTGCGCAGAAAAGATGAAGGTCATCCCGCGCGGCGCACTTTTCAGGCGATCCGCATCGCGGTGAATGACGAACTGGACCCGCTGGACAAGGCCGTGTGCGATCTGGTGAAGATGCTCAGGCCCGGCGGACGCGCGTGCGTGATCACCTTCCATTCGCTGGAGGACAGGAAGATTAAGCAGTGCTTCAAACGCCTGGAGCATCCGTGCGTATGCCCGCCGAAAGCGCCCATCTGCACCTGCGGCAGGGTTCCGGAGGTCAAGGTGCTCGCGGGCGGCGCGGTCGCGCCGACGGATGAAGAAACGGAGAGGAACCCGCGCGCGCGCAGCGCGAAGTTGCGTGTGGCGGAGAAAGTCTGACCATGCCGAAGCTGTATGTTGTAGCCACGCCGATCGGGAATCTGAACGATATGACGCCCCGCGCCGTGGAAATACTGAAAAACGCGGACCTGATCGCCGCCGAGGACACGCGGGTGACCATGAAGCTGTGTCAGGTCTTTGATATCCATACGAAGCTGACCGCGTGCCACCGCCATAACGAAGAGGAAAAAGGTGAATGGCTGGCGGATAAAATGCTGGAAGAGGACCTGACGGTCGCGGTGACAACGGACGCCGGCACGCCATGCGTTTCCGACCCGGGCTACGGGCTGGTGAGCGCGTGTGTTGAGCGGGGTATTGAGGTGATACCCGTGCCGGGATGCTGCGCGGCTGTGGCGGCGCTGTCGGTATCCGGCTTTGACACGCGGGAGTTTGCCTTTTACGGCTTCCTGCCGCGGGAGAAGAAGGACCTGCAGGCGAAGCTGCTCTCGATCGCGCGCGGGGTTCCGGTCGCGGTGGTGCATGAATCCCCGTACCGGGTGATCGATCTTGTGCAGGTGATCTGCGAGTGCCTGCCGGAGGCTGTGCTCTCCGTGAGCTGCGACCTGACCAAAATGCATGAGAAAACGCTGCGCGGGCGCTGCGGGGATGTGCTGGAACAGCTGAAGGCCAACCCGAAAACCGAGAAGGGCGAATACTGCATCGTGATTGACCTGCACGGGGTGAATCCGCCGGAAACCGTGTCGCATGACGAACACATGTCAACCGAAGCCAAGTTGACGGACCGGATGGCGGCAGGGGCAAGCCTGCGCGAGGCGCAGGAGATGCTGATCGCCGAAGGGGAAAAGAAAAACGCCGTGAAGCAGGCGGCGCTGAATCTGAAGAGAATGTGGCAGGGGTAGGGGCTTTACGACATGAATTAACCGCTCCGGCAATTGTTGCCGGAGCGGTTGTTTCATGTCAGTTTCACTTTTTGGCGGAGAAATACATCACAAGCCAGATTGCCAGGCAGGAGCCGGCGATGGAAATCAGCGTGCTGCCGATGATGTTCGTGGCGCCGATGCCGAGCAGCTTCGCGACCAGCGTGCCCACCAGACCGCCTATGATACCGATGATGAGATTGACCAGAATGCCGTTGCGGTCACTGCCCACATCCAGCTTCATCAGCTTGCTTGCGACCATGCCGGCGATGATCCAGCAGACAATTTTCAGAATCCATGAAAAAATCATAATGTTTCACTCCTTCGGTACTTGGATAATCACACGTGCCAGATATCTTCCGCGTATTCACGTACGGTGCGGTCCGAGGAGAACTTGCCGGCACCGGCGGTGTTCAGCAATCCTTTACGCGCGAAGGCGATTGTGTCCTCCGTGTCCGCGATGGCCTGAAGCTTGGCTTCCAGATAGGAGGGGAAGTCCTTCAGCACAAAGTAGTGATCCGGGCGGTGCCAGCTGGCTCCGGCCAGAATCGCGTTGTACATCTCCTTCAGCCCGCCGTCTTCATCCGGGAAGGTTCCGTCAACGAGCATATCCATTATATCATGAATCATCGGATCCTGCTCGTAAATTTTCACGGGATCGTAGGTCTCCCTGATCGCGTTGATCTCGTCGATCCGCGCGCCGAAAATGTAATTGTTTTCTTCACCGGCTTCCTCAACGATTTCAATGTTCGCGCCGTCATAGGTGCCGAGTGTTACGGCGCCGTTGAGCATCAGCTTCATGTTGCCCGTGCCGGAAGCCTCCGTGCCGGCGGGGGAGATCTGCTCCGAAATATCGGCGGCGGGAATCAGCACTTCCGCCCAGGAGCAGTTGTAATTGCGCACAAAGCACACACGGATGAGGCTGTTGATCTCCGGATCGTTGTTCACAAGGTCGGCAATCATATTGATGAGGCGGATGACCGTCTTGGCCCTGTCATATCCCGGCGCGGCTTTCGCGCCGAAGATGAACGCGGTGGGGCGGAAGCCGGGCAGCCTGCCCTCCTTCAGCAGCTTGCGGATGGCCAGAATCGAAAGGGCGTTCATGAACTGGCGCTTGTACTCATGCAGGCGCTTGATCTGGATATCAAACACCATGTCCGGTGAGATATCAATGCCTTCAAGGCGGCGGATCTCATCAGCCAGGCGGACTTTGTTCATGTGCTTGATCTGCGCGAAACGCAGGCAGGTTTCATCGTCCGTATGCTTCTCCAGATCGCGCAGGTGGTACAGGTCCGTCATCGCGCCGGGGCCGATCTTTTCATCGATCAGCGCGCACAGGTCCGGGTTGCACAGCCCGAGCCAGCGGCGCTGCGTGATGCCGTTTGTCTTGTTGCGGAAGCGTTCGGGATAAACCGCGTACCAGTCCGCGAAAACATCATCCTTCAGAATCTGTGAGTGAATCTCGGCAACGCCGTTTGTGGCATGCGTGGCATAGACCGCCAGCTGTGCCATGTGCACGCGCTTTCCTTCAATCACACAGCGGCCGGGCAGCACCTCCAGCCCTTTCTCCGCCATTTCGGCACGGAAGCGGGCGTCAATGAGCTTCATGATATCCACGATCTCCGGGCATACGGAGCGCAGCAGGCGCAGATCCCACTTTTCCAGCGCTTCCTGCATAACCGTGTGGTTGGTGAACGCGAACGTGTCCCGCGCGATCAGGAACGCGTCCTCAAAGGAAACACCGTCCGCCTGCAGCAGCCGGATCAGCTCCGGAACCGCCATCACCGGATGGGTGTCATTCAGCTGCACCGCGTATTCGGCGGCAAAGCGGGAATAATCACTGCCGTGGCGCGCGCGGTACGCGCGCAGCAGGTCCTGCATTGTGGCGCTTACGAGCACATACTGCTGCTTGACGCGCAGCTGCTTTCCGGCAAACACGGTATCGTTCGGATACAGGAACTTGGTGAT
The DNA here is from genome assembly GCA_024404245.1 of Clostridia bacterium. Classification (GTDB taxonomy): domain Bacteria; phylum Bacillota; class Clostridia; order Christensenellales; family Aristaeellaceae; genus Aristaeella. The sequence goes on along the minus strand of JAKSQH010000025.1, from coordinate 12,595 downwards.
ATCCTCGGCCTTGTTCTTCGCGGCGGCGGCTTTGGCATAGTTCTGTGAATTGAAGGTCGCGAAATCGACTTCCGCGGGGCTTTCACACTGCCAGAGGCGCAGGGTGCCGATGTTTTCCGCGCCGTAGCCGACAACGGGCATGTCATAGGGCACGGCAAGCACATCGCCGCTCTTCATGTGCACGGTCACGGTATCCTCATCGCGGCGGATGGACCACGGATCGCCGTATTTTGACCAGTCATCCGGCAGTTCAACCTGGCGGCAGTCCACAAATGTCTGCTTGAACAGGCCGTAACGGTACCGCAGGCCGTAACCGGTCAGCGGAATGCCGCAGGTGGCGGCGCTGTCCAGGAAGCACGCGGCCAGACGGCCGAGACCGCCGTTGCCGAAAGCGTCATCCTCAATATCCTCAAGCACGGCGATATCGATGCCGCGCGCGGCGAGCAGGGCCTTCACATCCTTCAGCAGCCCCATGCAGAACAGATTGTTGTATACCAGCCGGCCGACCAGGAACTCGGCTGAAATGTAGCAGGCCTGCCTCGCGGCGGCACGCTCCTGCTCCTTCGCGGCCCACACGGGCGCCAGCGACTCCATCGCGGCGGCGGACAGCGCGTTATGCAGCTGTACGGCGTTCGCCTTTTCCAGCGGGATATGGTGCGCTGTTTCGAGCAGCTTGCCCGCGCGCTCCAGCAGTTCTTCCGCGTTCATCATATTTCAATTACCCCCTGTTGTTACTCTTGTTCAGACCGATCAGCCGCAGCACCAGATCAGTGGTGAGGCAGCCGGGCTGCATCCGCCACAGCCAGTTGCCGCCGGTGGTGCCGGGAAGGTTCATACGCGCTTTTCCGCCAAGGCCGAGCAGGTCCTGCATGGGCACGATCACCCTGTCGGACTCACAGGCGAACAAAGCTTTCACAAACGCTTCCGGCGCGTCCTTCACATCGGTGAAACCGAGCTGCTTTTTCGCGTCATCCAGTGTGTTTTTATCCGCGTGCTCCGCCCAGCTGAGCACGGTGTCATTATCATGCGTGCCGGTATAGGCGATGGAGTTGGCCGGATATCCGCCGGGCGCGTGCCGGTTCTCTTTCCCGGAGCCGAAGCCGAAGCTCAGCACACGCATACCGGGATAGCCGCACCAGTCCAGCAGACGCTGAACCCTGTCATTCACACAGCCGAGATCCTCGGCAATGACGTTCAGCCCCGGCAGCTCCTTGTTCAGCTTCATGAACAGGTGCTTTCCGGGCCCCTTGATCCATCTGCCGACGCGCGCGTTCGGCATGCCGTATTTTACCGAATAGAAGTTCGCGAAGCCGATGAAATGATCAACACGGATCATGTCATACAGCTCGGCCATGCCGCGCATGCGTTCCACCCACCAGCCGTAGCCGTGCAGGCGCAGATATTTCCAGCGGTACAGCGGGTTGCCCCAGAGCTGCCCGTCCTCGGAGAAATAGTCCGGCGGAACACCCGCGACCGCCTTCGGAATCCTGTTTTTATCCAGCCGGAAAACCTCCGGATGCGTCCATGTATCGGCGGAATCCTCGGCCACATAGATGGGCATATCGCCGAAAAGGCTGATTCCGCGGTCGTTGCAGTACTTTTTCAGGTCAAACCACTGCTTGCGGAAGATATACTGCACGAAAATATGGTAGCCGATATCATCCTTCAGCTGCTCCCTGTACGCTTCCACCGCCTCGGGTCTGCGGAGCCTGATGCCGTCATCCGGCCATTTGCTCCACATGATATTGCCGAAGTGCTCCTTCACGGCGGTGAACAGGGCAAAATCATCCACCCAGGCGTTCTTCGCGCGGAAGGCGGCAATCTCGCCGGCCAGCCTGCCGGCAGACTCACTGTAAGCGCGCCGCAGCAGCACGGTCTTGTTCAGGCGGACGCTGTCATAGTCCACCCGGTCATCCTCTTCAGGCACATAGTCATCCTTATCCGTGCCGGACAGCAGACCGCTCTTACGCAGCAGACGCGTGTCGATCAGCAGCGGGTTGCCCGCGAAGGTGCTGGCCGACTGATACGGCGATTCACCGTATCCGGTGGGTCCGATCGGCAACACCTGCCAGATCCGCATACCGGCCGCGAACAGAAAATCCGCGAACTCGTATGCTTCGGCGCCGAGCGTGCCGATTCCGCCCGGGGAGGGAAGTGAGGAAATATGCATCAGAATACCGCTCTCACGCATGGTTATATCTCCTTTCAGAGAATTGAACGTACGGATTCTCTGTGAATAATTTCAGCATTTACCCTTACATGCCTGGGTGCCGCGCCGTTTTCAATCATATCTTTGAGCAGATCAACGCTGGTGCCGGCAATCTCCTCCACCGGCTGCTCAACCGTGGTGAGGGCCGGCAGCGTATAGCGGCCGATCTCAATACCGTCAAAGCCGAAAACACTGACGTCATCCGGCACGCTTTTACCGAGATCGCGCAGGGCGCGGATCGCCCCGATGGCGATTGTGTCACTCATGGCGAAAACCGCGGTTGTGTCCGGATGCTCAAGGAAGAATGAGTAAGCGCAGTCATACCCGTCCTTCATGGAAAAACGCGATTCGCGGAACATGGAATCATCCGTGACGATGCTGTGCTTTTTCAGCGTTTCAAGCACGCCGTCCAGCCGGTTGGAAAGGCTGTCACCGCTGAGCCTGCCCGTGCCGAGCAGCGCGATCCTCGTATGCCCGCAGGCGATCAGATCCTCAGCCACGCGGCATCCGAGCGCGTAGTCGTCAATGGAGACGGAGGAGGCGTTCGGCAGGCCCGCGTTTTTGCCGTCAACAGTGGTGAAAACCATCGGGACATCCGAACCGTGCAGGATGCCGACGCGCTCGTCAATACGGCTGCCGACAAAGATCAGCCCGCAGATTCTACGCTGCTGCATGAGCCTGAACGCGGTTTTGAACTCGTCATCCTTTTCATCAATATACTCGGTTACAATGTTGGCCGGCAGCGTTTCGGCACGGCTGAGAATCGCCTCACTGAGCGCGTTGAGAAAAGGATTGGAACGGCCGCGGATGATAAGGCCGATGACTTCGTTATCCGTCTGCTTCAGACCGCGGGCGTTTTCATTGCCGACGAAGTTGTATTTCGCGATGGTTGCCTCAACACGGGCGCGTGTTTCCTTTTTCACATCCGGGCGGTGGTTCAGCACACGGCTGACGGTGGTTACACTGACACCCGCGAGCCTTGCGATATCACGAATTGTATATACTTCCACAGGATACACCTCCTGCCTGAATTTAAAATCCGGAAACGATAACGGAAACGTTTCCAGACGTGATGATAGCACAGGATAACAGGCAAGTCAACGGAATTTGAACGCGAATTTTGACATTTTGGACGCGAATTGTCACAAACGGACAATGTGTGCTATAATCATGACGGACGGAGGTGAATAAATATGTCCGAAAACACGAATTCCTTTTCTCCCGCGAAGCTGCTGAGCAAAGCGGTAAAGACCGTAAAAGGGGAGAATACCAACCGCCTGATTGAAGATTTCACCTCGGAAATGACACTGGTTGCAGAAGGACTGTATGAGGACCAGGGGAAACTGCATCAGGAAATCAGCCAGCTTGCCCGTGAGGAGGACGCGCGGCTGCAGCATATTGAAACGGAAATGGCCGCGCTGGACACAACACTCGAGGAAGACCGCAGGAATAATGATGAAATTGTGACGGAGCTGCGCAACCGGCTTGCCGCGCTGGAAAAACAGAACAAAGCGCTGCAGGCGGGTGCCGCGAAGAAGGACAAAAAGAGCTGGATCGCCCAGCTGACCGTGCCCGTGGCGATTCTCGCAGGCGCGTGGGTGATCGTAACCGTGCTGAAGCTGATAGGAGGCGGGTTATGACAACGTATGAGGAGATCCTGAACCGGTACAGGAAGCGCCAGCGCGACACGGTGGTTGACACGATCGCGACCGGGCTGACCTATATGGATGAGATCGCCGTGGAAACCGGCCTGCTTGAGGAAACCGGCCTGCTGACGGAACTGACCGAATCCGTGACGGGGGCGCTGCCTTTCGCAGTGATCGCCGTGTCGGAAGGCACCAAGGTGATCCTCGGCAAAAAGCCGACGAAGACGGGGCTCAAAGACGGCGCGTACCGGATGGCCAAGACCGGCGCCGCGCTCGGCGTGGGTGCCGCTGTTGCCGGCGCTGCCGGATTCTGGGCGGCGATCCCCGTAACCATGGGCGTGCGGGCGATGTTTGACCGCTACCGCTCCAAAGCGCTGACGGGGCTGCGTGTGAACGGCAGAATCGACCGGCTGAAGGAGCTGAACACTTCCATCCGTGAGGAACGGTTTGCTGAAAACGGAGAGGACAAAAAGATATGCGATTTACCAAGATGCACGGAATCGGAAACAATTATCTCTATGTAAATCTCTTTGAGGAAACCGTGGAGAACCCGAACGAGCTGTCCAGACGGATGAGCGATGTGCGCTTCGGCGCCGGCAGCGACGGGCTTGTGCTGATCGGCCCGTCTGACTGTGCCGATTTCAGGATGCGGATCTTCAACAGGGACGGCAGCGAAGGCGAAATGTGCGGCAACGCGACCCGCTGTGTGGCAAAGTATGTATATGAGCGTGGCATGACCGGAAAGACGGAAGTCACGCTGGAAACGAACGGCGGCATCAAGATTCTGAAGCTGACCGTGACGGACGGTAAAGTGACGGGTGTGACCGTGGATATGGGCGAGCCGATCCTGAGCGGTGAAAAGATACCGGTGGCGTTGGAAGGCGAGCCCGTTGTCGCGCGGCGCGCGTTTCTCGCGGGTGAGGAGCGCGTGATCACCTGTGTCAACACCGGCAACCCGCACTGTGTGCTGTTTGTTGAGGACGCGGAGCACACGGATATCGCCGAAACCGGCAGCGCGATTGAGAACGATCCGCTGTTCCCGCTGAGGACCAATGTGGAGTTTGTAACGGTGGAGGACCGCACGCATCTGCGGATGCGCGTATGGGAACGCGGCTCCGGCATCACAATGGCCTGCGGAACCGGCGCGTGCGCGGCGCTTGTTGCCGCCGTGCTCAACGGATACACGGAAAGAAAAGCGACCGTGCGGCTTGACGGCGGCGAACTGACGGTGGAATGGGATGAAAAAACCAACCGTTTCTATCAGACGGGTCCGGCAGAGTTCGTATATGACGGCGAATGGCTGCAGTGAAGGAAGGAACACGCCAAATGAAACACTGTATTATCGCGAAATTCAAGCCTGAAATCACACCGGATGAGAAAGCCGGGATCGCGGAGGATGTTGAGGCGGTCTTCGCGCCCGTGAAGCGGATTCAGGGCGTGCATGATGTGAAGGTGCTGAGGAACTGTGTCCCGCGACCGAACCGGTATGACCTGATGATTGAGATCACCATGGAAAGGGAAGCGCTTGACGTTTATGACGGATGCGAAGCGCACCGTGAGTGGAAACAGAAGTACGGAAGCCTGCTTGAGCAGAAAGCGATTTTTGATTATGAATAAACACAGCGCCCCGCCGGAGAAAAACCGGCGGGGTGTTCATATCGTGCAAGATACAAAAAAGAGCGACCCGCTTCTTTCGAAACAAGCCGCTCTTTCCGCGGAGAGTTAGGGATTCGAACCCTAGGTGAGGTATCACCCCACACACGATTTCCAGTCGTGCGCCTTAGACCACTCAGCCAACTCTCCACACGCGTCAACTGATCGCTCACAAAAAGAAATTATATCAGAATTCATCGGGTTGTCAAGAACAAAATTACGGCGAAACGGAACGGCGGATGGACAAAACGGGCGGGATGGATTATCATGTAAGGGAAAGATCATTGTATATACAAGGCAGAGAGTGATTATGGCGGATATTCTGGTTAACGGTATTACGAAATCATTTGAGCAGGACAGGGTGATTCTGGACGGAATCTCCTTTCAGATTGATCCGGGCGAGCGTGTCGCGATTCTTGGGGATAACGGGGCGGGAAAAACAACGCTGTTCCGGATTCTGACCGGGGAGCTGACGCCGGACCGGGGATCCGTATCCATCCCGAAAGGAAAGCGCGTCGGCTACGTGGCGCAGATCAACACCGCGAAAAGTGAGGACACGGTTGAGGACGTACTGCGGCAGGCATACGCGGATGTGATCCGCGCAGGCGAGGAGCTGGACAGAATGCACCGCGAGATGCAGACGGTGTCGGCATCGAAGTATGACGAGATGATCCGGCAGTTTGAAGCACGCGGAGGATACGGCTGGGAAGCGGAAATGGCAAAGGTCGCCAACGGACTGCATATCGGCCCGGAGATGCGCGCGCAGCGCTTCAGCACGCTCTCCGGCGGCGAACAGACCCGGGTGTGCCTCGCGCGGATGATTATGGAGCAGACGGATATCCTGCTGCTGGATGAACCGACAAACCATCTGGATGTGGAATCGCTGGAATGGCTGGAGGAGTATCTGCTGCATTTCCGGGGAACCGTGCTGGTGATCTCCCATGACCGGTATTTTCTGGACAGCATCGCGCAGCGGATTATTGAAATCAAACGCGGCAAAGCCGAATTCTACAGCGGTAACTATACCTATTACGCGCAGGAACGGGAACTGCGCTATCAGCAGCAGCTGATGCAGTATAACCGTGAACAGGCAAAGGTGAAACAGCTGGAGTTCCAGATCGCGCGGCTGAAAGCCTGGGGCAGCGTGTATGACAACCCGGCGCTGCACAAGAAAGCGGCCGCCATGGAGAAGCGTGTGGAGCGCGTGCAGCAGACGGACAAACCCGTGAAGGACACGCGGATGGACGCGGCGTTTTCATCCGTGGATTTCCGGGCGGACCTGGTGCTGGAGCTGAAGGATATTACGAAAGCGTTTGACGGGCAGACGCTGTTTGAAGGCATCAGCGCGCAGATACGCGGCGGAAAGGAGCGTGTGGCGCTGCTGGGGCCGAACGGCGCGGGGAAGTCGACCCTGCTGAAGATCATCCTCGGGCAGCTCATGCCGGACCGCGGCAGCGTGAAAACCGGCCCGTCCGTCCGGGCGGCGTACCTGCCGCAGCGGGTTGTGTTCGAGCATCCGGAGCGTACGCTGATCGACACAATGCTGTATGAAACATCCTGCTCGCCGCAGGAGGCGAGGGACCGGCTCGGCACGTTCCGGTTTTCGGGCGAGGATCAGTTCAAAGCCGTCAGCCAGCTGAGCGGCGGGGAGCGCGCCCGCCTGAAGCTGTGCATCATCATGATGAACCGGGCCAATCTGCTGATTCTGGACGAGCCGACCAATCACCTTGATCTGAGCTCGCGTGAATGGATCGAGGAGGCCGTATCGCAGTTTGAAGGCGTGCTGCTGTTTGTATCGCATGACCGTTATTTTATCAGACGGTTTGCCAACCGTGTGTGGGAAATCGATCACGGTTTTACCGATTATCCGGACTGCGACTATGACCGGTACAGACGGATCCGGACGCTGAACAGAACGCAGCCGGCGCCGGAGCAGAAGGAAGCAAAACCCGCCGCGCGTGAGCGCAAACCTGCAGCGCGTGACCCGAAGCGGGAACGCAAGATGAACGTGCTGGAGCGGGAGATCGCCGCTAAGGAGGAACAGCTGAAGCAGTATGACGGCAGGATGCAGGAGGTTGCCACGGACTATGTGGAGCTGCAGCGGCTGACGGAGGAGAAGGAAGCGCTTGAGCGGGAAATAGAGGGCATGTACGCGGAATGGGAAGAGATGTCATCCGACTGAGCACACGCGGTATTCACGGCATTGTGAAGGAAAAGTATTGCTTTCCGGCTGTTGAACCGCTATAATGAGCTGTCACAAAAACGGAGTGAATGACGCGGAAAGGAGGTTATGTGCATGCCGCATCAGAAAGGAATCAAGCCGGTGGCACAGAACCGCAAAGCTTTCCACGATTACTTCGTTGAGGAACGCTACGAATGCGGGATTGCCTTATCCGGCACGGAAGTCAAGAGCATGCGCCTGGGCAAGGTGAACCTGAAAGAGAGCTGGGCGCAGATCCGTAAAGGCGAGATTTGGGTGGAAGGGATGCACATCAGCCCTTATGAACAGGGCAACATCTTCAACACGGATCCGCTGCGGCCGAAAAAGCTGCTGATGCACAAAAGTGAAATCCGCAAGCTGGACGGGCTCGTGATGCGCCAGGGCTACACGCTGGTGCCGCTGGAAATCTACCTGAAGGACGGGCGGATGAAGCTACAGCTCGGCCTGTGCAAGGGCAAACAGCTGCATGACAAGCGGGACAGCATGGCGAAGCGTGACAGTGATAGGGAAATCGAACGGGCGATGAAGGACCGTCAGCGTTGACCGTTCGGCATTATGGGGATGATCCGGTTTCGACGGGGACATCGGAAGCAGGATAAGCGAGCCGCGGACCCTGAACCGCGTAAAAACGGGGAAAAACAATAACTGACGAAAATAATTTCGCCTTCGCGGCTTAATGCCGCGCGTCGGCCCGGTTGACCCACGCTCCCGGATACCGGCGTCATTAACGTGGGGAACGAGCACCGCCAAAGCTTTGAGGCAGTGTCCGTAATTATGAAGCTACCGAACGGAGAAGCCTGTCCGCGGGCGTCACTGTAAGGGAAATCCAAATCACGGAATGCGCTCGGAGAAAGTCCTGACGACGGGTTTTCGGACAGGGGTTCAACTCCCCTCATCTCCACTTTCGTTACACAGACGAACCGTATCCCTCTACGCGGTGAATGGATACATCGTCTGTGACACAAAAGCCGAATAGGCAAAAAGAACAGGGCTGCTTTCATATCAACCCTGTTTTTTTGCTCCTTTGTCCGTTCATAAAGGACTTTGTCCCGCATACCGATATTTTGTCCGTATTTCATGCGAGAATTCTGATGTCGTGATAAGATCGGCAGAAAGGTCTTATATGAGAATAAACAAGGAAAACTATAAAGCAATTGGTACAACCCTTAGATGCCATGATTCTTACATCAAGAAATTCGAATACGATTTCGACACTCATAGTCTTCAGATTTGTTTGTCAGCGTCAACATTTACCAATATTGAATGCATTACTTTTGAAGACGTGGTATGTTTTCGAATTACTGGTTTCGAACCCTGGGGGCACGATAGTTATGTTTTTGACTGGCAATATATCGAGCCGAACAACGCAGGAGCGGCTTGCTATGATATTATAGAGCAAATCAATAATAGCGATATACTGAAGAACATTGTGTTCTCTGAGTTTGTGTTCAAAAGTGGTGACACGATCCGCATCGTCTGCAAATCAGTAATTGTGAATTAGCTCCTACCTTCTAGAAACCTTTACTCCAAGTCAACCCCATGGCAGACCATGCCGTAACCCTTCTGGAATTCGACATAGTAACCGCGCTGACCTATGGAATGGGTAGCGTGATCTACACTTATGACAAGCTGGGAAGGTTCACTGCACGCGTACTGAAACCCAACAACGAAGGCGGTAGATGCATCCTATGGATGCCCTTTGTGGTACATCGGGTGCCGTTCCAATCAAACCAGTCGTTCATGGTAACCTCCAAAAATGGCACAAGAAAACGCCGCCCGTTTCCGAGCGACGTTTGATGCGCCGTGTATTTGTCGATTCTGCGTATTCGGTCAATGCCGTGGATCGCGGCCAGTGTGGAGCCGTTGCTCCAGTCAACATGGACGCCTCCGGCATCGTCCGCAAGGGTTGCTTTGCCGGTCATCCCGGCAGGCATGTTCCGGTACGGGTCGCACATTTCGATGAGCTCCACCGTACAGCCCACGGGGTATTCTTCCCGCAGCCGCTTCAAAACCTCCGGCCTGATTTGCATGGAAAACATAGTGCCAACCTCCTTCTCTGCAGGGTGTGGACATTAACGCTCTGACCGGGAAGAAAGTCAAGTTGAGTTTTGACGGTACAAAAAAGCGCCACTCATTTGAGTGACGCGAAGTTCGATAAACTGTAGTTTATCGGCGTATGAGAATGCCTTTCATATACTGTGTTTCATTGTGTGTTTCATATATGGTTTTCTTTTCTTCTTCTGTACAGCCAATCAGAATTTTTATTTCCGAGTCCTTTTTCAACAAATCTACAATACACATAATAGCATCGACCTTTTTCTCGCTGCTTCCTACCCATACATCTATTCCGGAACCATCCATAGAAGACGTATCTTTCAAATATCCATAATCAACTTTGTATATGAAATCAGGATACTTCGGATGTGCAGTCCCCTTTGGCCTGTCAATAATAATTTCCGAACCAGCCACCAATCTATCCAGTGCATCCCAAAATTCGCGACTACTATACACTTCACTACCTCCGCAAATTCATATTTGTCTGTCTCTGTAAAAATGATTTGTCAGCGTGCGGTTTACGAACTTCCGCCCGCCGACCCGCAATCCGTAAACGGATTGCTAAATCTGTTATACCGGGATATGTATGCTTACACCGATTCCATAATTATTCTAATATCATTATACAATACTTCATCAGTCACACGAAAATGAATCCATCCACCGTTGCCGCAGGGATATTTGTGATCTATTACCTCTTTTGCCTGCTTGGATACCTGCTCATATACAGCTGCAAATTGCTTGTCCGTCTTCCTAACCATCACACAAAATGAATCCTTTTCCGCAAATACATTGCAGATGAGTTTCGACTTTCTGTGATGGGAGACACACCATCCGTATGAATTGCTATACGGATATTTAAGTCCTGCATCCGTTGTAAACGTCAGCTTTACCCATTCATTAAAACGGTCAAACATATTTCCCTGCGACCCGCAAAACTCGACCAGGTCAGAATAATTCAGATGAATTGTTTTATCAAGCAATCTTTCATACATATGTTTATTCTCCGTTCTGTCGTGATGCAGCACTTGAATATATTCTCTTTTATCGGTCCCGACATACCGGGATTTGTCGGCGTGCGGTTTATGAACCTCCGCCCGCCGACCCGCAATCCGAAACGGATTGCTAAATCTGTTAAACCGGGATTTATCGGCATGCGGTTTATGAACCTCCGCCCGCCGACCCGCAATCCGAAACGGATTGCAAAATCTGTCAAACCGGGATTTATCTCTGTATCTTTCTATATTATTTATAATCAGTGAAGTAAACCAGGTCGAGAATGAGATTCCCGTCTTTATCGGGATCGGTAAATCTCGGACATACATAACGCTCTGTCATCAAGCGTTCACCGGACGGGATAGCCGTCCATACATAGCCCTGTTCTTCCATGTCTTTCAGGCAACAGTGAAAATACACATCCGGCTCTTTGCCGTAGACCCAATTGGTAACCGCGCTGCAGGCGGGAATAGCAAAGCTTTCGTAGCCCGTTGGCACATCAGCGCTTTCAGGAACAATCATTCCAATCCAGTACTCCCATGTTCCGTCATCAAAGATGCGGGACATTCCGCAGTATGCGTCACCATCCTCAATGAAACCGGGATCTTCGATGAGGGCTTCCAGCGGTTCAAACCAGCCGCCTGCGAACCACTCGCTCCAGAGCCGGCCGAAGGTACCATCCTTTTTCTCTTCCTCGCTGTATTTTCTGCCGACAAATTTCACGGCAGGTATATCCACTTTGTAGGTCTTAAGAAGTCTTGTCGTACTGTTTTCCATCTCTTTCTCCTTTATTTATATCGTTTTCTGTTTCCTGCGCTTAGGAAGACAAATTCCTGTTTGTCGGGCAAAACCACATTGCCCGGCAAACAGAATTATAGCACAAAACCGCTCTCATTTCTACGCCATCCGCAAACCTTTACCTCGTTGCTGACGCTTAGTCAGCGTGGCGATTTCGGCAGCCAGTGCATAGATATCCTGCTCGTCCCGGATGGAGAAGGTGTTCCCCGTCAGGGTGATGCTGCTGCTCTGGTCATAGGTGCGGTTATTGGTCGTGTTGCCGCCAATGATCGCACCCTCCTTGGCCTCGCCGGTCAGGTAGCGGGCAGCATTGCGGATGACCTTCGCCTGCGCCTTGCTCTCGGCAAGGACACCCTGACCTAAGCCCTTCATGGTCATGACACCGATTTCATCCCGGAATACGCGGGAAGGCGACTTGATCTTGAGCGCATTTTTCGCGGCGGTCACCGCCGACTGCGCGGCAGAGCGCATCACAAAGCCCGACAATCCGATGGCGCGCGTTCTGTTGAATATGTTATCGTATCCTGCAAAAACGCAACGAAGCACCGGCGATCTGACCGGTGCTTTTGTTGATTGTCCAACCCGAAAAGGGATAGAGAAGCAGAGAAAAAGTGTAGTTAAGCAGAGTAAAAGTATAGTACAAGCTTACGGCTATGGGTTTTGAACAGGAAACGGCAGATAAATAAATTACTTTGCCTGACGGAAATGCCGGACGTTTTCACTTCCTATTTTCGGAATTGGCATTATAATAGCAGATGAATAGCAGTTGATAAGCAAAGAGGCGGCAGTTATGGAGCAACTGATCAAACAGTTCATGGATCGGTATCTGACCCGAGAGGAAATCGCGTATTCTGTATACTCTTTTTACTGTATTTTCCCGATTATTTCAACTAATTTGAACCGCACCTGCGTGCTCTGAGCAGGAGGACCGCGGCGCAGGACGCTACCGCCGCAAGCAGAGCCCACAGCAGCGGGGAAGCGGTGTCGCCGGTCGGCGGCAGATTCATGAAATACGTG
>JAKSQH010000024.1 GCA_024404245.1 Clostridia bacterium | reverse complement strand
GCCGGGCAGATATGGCTGTGGCCCGGCCCCCATCCGCATGACTTGCAGCTACGGCACTTTTCATAAGGCGCGCCGCGCAGAATCGCGTCCGTAAACGCCGGGTCCGCGAGCAGCCCGCAGGCAAGATCCACGGTATCGGTCAGCTCATGCTCCAGCAGATACTTCACCTGTTCCGGCGTCCTGAGTCCGTTCACTGCCGATACCGGCACAATGCCTTTGAAATGATCATGGAAAGCCACCCCCAGCGCCGCGATCCGGTTATACGGCAGGCTTTCATCATGCGGCAGTTCACCTGTCGGCTGTATACCGCAGGATACCTGCAGATAGTCACATCCGGCCTTCACATAGCATTCCGCCGTGCGGATACTTTCCTCAACCGTCGGATCGCAGCCGGATACGCGTACCGAAATGATAAACCCGTCACCGCACGCCTCACGGATACCGGAGATGATCTCGCAGCCGAAGCGCGCGCGGTTCTCCGTGTTCCCGCCGTATTCATCGGTTCTCTGATTGACCGCGGAAGCAAAATCATTGATCAGATAGGAATGGCATCCGTGCAGCTGTACGCCGTCATAGCCGGCCTTCTTCGCGCGCACCGCGGCGTCCGTAAAGCATCTGATGATACGGTGAATTTCATCCCGGCTCAGTTCAATCGCCGTCACCGTCTTTTCGCCGTCGTTCCATTGCACCGCGGTGGGTGAAGTCAGCGGTCCGCACGCGGGATGCGTTCCGAGTCCGCCGTAATGCAGCTGCGGAATCACCAGCGCGCCGTACGCGTGGCAGGCCCGAACCAGTTTTTCATGTCCCTGGATCTGTTCATCATTCCACAGGCCGATCTGCGAAGGAAACAGCCTGCCCTCCGGCGAAACGGCCGTGGCCTCCACGCAGATCAGCCCGCAGCCGTGGCGCGCTCTGAGGGCGTAGTGGTTCACAAAAAAGTCCGTCACAATGCCGTCCGCGCCGGCGGTAAACTTGACCGTAGGCGCCATGGTGATTCTGTTTTTGCATACTTTCCCGCCGATTGTAACCGGCATATCCGCTGTATACATCCTGTTCCTTTCCGGCAAAAGCGCCCGGAAACGCTCCGTGCCCGCTTTTTCTTCTATCTGCTTTATAATATACCACACAAACGCGTGTTTTTCCATCCGGTTTCGTTCTCAAAGCGAATGCGCGGTCTTTGTTCTTGCGTCTGTTCCGGCGTTATGGTAAACTGCGGTTATGACCGGACATGAAAGATATTCTATACCGTAACCGGCCGGATCGCGTGTAAAAGCAGCATCAACCGTAAGTAAAAAAGAAAAGGAGAATCGTCATGAAAAAGCTCACAACCCTCCTCCTTCTGCTCACAGTCTGCGTGATGTTCCTCACGGCGGCGCCGGCGGACACGCGGGTTTCTTTCCTGCTGCCCATCAATTATTTCTGTATCGATGAGGCGCAGACGGAAAGCACGCAGGAACAACTGGATGCCTACAGCAAGGACGGCCTGCTCTACGAATTCACCGGCGACGGGCAGATCCTCTGTACCGTAACGGATCAGGCTCAGGCCCTGCAGGCGGTTCTCCTTGATATGGAAACCACCTTTGCCGAAGCGCAGGACCCGGCAAACTCCATGTATGCCAAATCCTTCCGTAAGCTCGAATATAACGCGGACCTGACCGCGATCACCGTCATCTGCAACAGGGACGAGTGGGGCTTCACGGATAGTTTCTATTCCATGCTGTTTCTCGTCAACGCCCGCGATTATCAGCGGATCAGCGGCATTCCCGACCGGGATCTGAATTGCGATATCAAATTTGTGGATGAAGCCGGCGAAGTGATCGAAACCGACAGCCTCGCCTACTATCTGGATAACGCGGAAGAAGATGAACCGGAAACCGTACCCGCGGAGCCTTCCTCATCCGGTAACGGTCTGATGCCCGAAGACCGGCTGCTTCGCCTGATCAAGTGGATCGATGACGGATACTACCGTAACAAAACCTATGAGGAAATCGTCGCTTTTGCCGGCGTCGAAGGCCTCGATCAGGGCCATCGGGACACCTCCATGACCGCGCTGGGTGACCATTATTTCGACTGGATCTCAGATTCCGACGCAACTCATTACATCCATGTCTGTTTCCGCGGCCGCGACGAAAGCGGCCGGTTTGAAGCCGGTCAGTGGAACACCAGCGGCATCGTTTCCGCGAACTGGAAGGACGTGGATCTGACGGACTGGCTGGTCGCGACTGCCTGCACCGATACGGCGGAAACTGTTCTGGAAATTCAGCGTTTCAGCAATCCCCTTGTCACCGTTACGGCACAGCTGCCTGCCGCCGGCTGGAATACCCGTGTAAGCGGCAATACCGCGTATTTCTATAACGAGCGCGGCGAAAGCAACAATGATCCCCGCGTTGAAGTAATCACCTTTGATGATCCCGCGATGTTCGATTTCTCACTGGATGTGTACGACAACGTACAGCCGGCGGAAAGCCGCGTCATTGCCGGTGTGGAGATGCGGGGTCGCACCTATCATTTCAGCGGATGGGACTGGACGGAATACTCCGCTCAGCTTTCCCCGAAGGTTTCCGTCGGTATCCGCGTCAGCCGGATCAACTGCAACCCCGGCACAGAAGGTGGCTCGCTACTGGATTCCATGGTTTTCACCTGGACCGAAGAAGACGGCACGGCGTATACCTTTCCCGGCTCGTCGGCCCTGAGTCAGGTCACTCCGGAACCCGCGCCTGCCGTGACGCCGGAACCGGTCGCGACGGAAGAGCCCGCTCCGGCGGTAACGGAAGTACCCGCGCCGGCCGCTGACACACCCGAACCCGCGGCGCAGGCTTCCGCGCCCGAAGCCGGGCCCGATGATTACACCGGCGTCTGGTACAGCACCTGGATGAACACCGGCATGATGACAGGCGATCCCCGTTCGATGTTCGGCCTGACCCTCATATTAACCCTGAACGGGGACGGAACAGGCGATCTGGATTACTTCGGTTCCGACGGCGGCGGCGTCTGGGGCACGGATGAGGAAGGCGTCGTCCGTTACTGGGGCGAAAGAACTCCCCTGTCCTTCCTTGAGGACGGCAGTCTCTGCTACGGCACCGCGCTCAGCGGATATATCCTCTTCAGCCGCGATCAGTCCGCTGAAGCGGGCGTTTTCCCGGAGGACACCGTTTCCTCCGGCACAGCCGAACCGGCACCGGAACCCGCCGAACTCCCGACAGCCGACGTTTCAGGAGACTTCGTCAGCGTGAAGTATGTCGGCAAAACCTACATGGCGGGCGGTGTCAGTATGGACGCGTCCGTTCTGGGCGGCGAATACGCAATCACGCTCAACGCGGACGGAACCGTTACGTTTATCATGGCCGGTCTGGAAATGCCCGCTTACAATTGGAAGCAGGCGGAAGACAGCATCGAAGTCGATGCCAACGGCCTCGTGCTGATGACGCTGACACCGCAGGCGGACGGCACAATGATGATGGACTACAGCGGTGCCTTCACCCTGCTGATGGAGCCGTGTTAAGGCGGTCCGCCCCGTACCTTTCCGCGTGACAGCCGTCTGCCCTAAATATCCGAAATACACCTGTAACCCGAAAAACATTAATTTACCCATTGACGAGCAGGGGCAAAGTGTATATAATAACAATACGGTTTTGCCGTCCGTCCGTCTGGCCGGCTAGGCGAGATGAGCGAGGGGAGGGATAACAGTGTCTGAGGTACGTGTACGTGAAAACGAGTCCCTGGAAAGCGCTCTGAAGCGTTTCAAGCGTCAGTGCGCCCGCAGCGGCGTCATCCAGGAGGTCCGCAAGCGCGAGCATTACGAAAAGCCCAGCGTCAAGCGTAAGAAGAAGGCAGAGGCCGCTCGCAAGCGCAAGTGGTAATTTGATTCTTCAACCCTTTTCCGATTTTCGGGAAAGGGTTTTCTTTTTTGTCTGTCTCTTGCAAATCCGTGCGCCTTCTGTTATAATTTGGCTAAGTCATAAGCAGAAAAGAGGATGTCATGGTCTATTCTTTCCAGTTGATTCAACATGCAAACATCCGTTACCGTGAAGCTGTCAGCCGCCTCGGTCGCTGTGAGCTTCTTTACTTATTACACGCGCTCGGTATTGAATCCCCTGTCGTTTCCGAAAAGCTCGGCGGCGCGGAATTTCTGACTTTTGAGGCGCCGGAGCTGTCCGCTGACGCGCTTTCCGCGCTTCGGTCCCATTCTTCGGTTGCCTTTATGGCCCGCCGTGAAGGAGACGCGCTGTATCCGCTCACGGTCCCGTCCGTATCCTGGTTGCCTGAAGACCTGCCGGAAGTGCTCAAGTATAAAGGAAAGACATCCGTGCCTTTCACGCGGATGATGATCAACATCGCTCTGAGCCTTACGCCGTTCTTCGGTCAGGCGAGTCCCGTAACGGTGCTGGATCCGATGTGCGGCAAGGGTACTTCCCTTTTCTGCGCGCTGCAGCACGGCATGAACGGCATCGGCATTGATCTTGACAGCAGGGATGTGAAAGAAGCGTGCGATTATTTCACACGCTATCTGAAGTATCACGGGCTGAAGCACACCGTGAAAGCCGTATCCGAAACCGTCGGCGGGCATCCCGTTCCGGTTACCGTGTTCTCGTTTTCAAACGATAACGACGCCTACCGCGCAGGCGATATCCGTACCCTGAAAATGAGTACAGCGGACGCGTCATGCGCCGCGGGGCTGACGCGGAAATCCGGAGCACATATTCTTACGGCCGATCTCCCCTACGGAATCCAGCACGCGCCGCAGAACGGACGCAAGCCGGAGCCCTTTACCGAAACGCTCAGACGCGTTCTGCCCGCCTGGTATAACGCGCTTCTTCCCGGCGGCGCGATCGCGCTCAGCTTCAACACGCTGACACTTCCGTCGTCAAAAGCCGCGGCGCTTGTCGCGGACGCGGGCTTCACCGTATGCCCGGATGACAGGCTCCGCCATGAAGTGGAGCAGGCGGTTGTCCGTGACGTTGTTTTTGCCCGCAAGCCTCTGCTGTAATCATTCATTATTTATATTTATTTCCCTTTTTAGAACAAGGAGGTCACATTACCCCATGACTGCCGAAGAACTCAAATCCATGACCATCGCGGAGCTCCGTGCTTACGCGAAAGATCACGCTGTCCATCTGACGGGTCTCACCGTCAAAGCGGCAATCATCGAAAAGATTCTTTCCGAAACATCCGCCGGCCCGCGGGGCGACGCTCCCGCTGATTACGGCGTGCCGCGTGAATCCGTGCCCGAAGTGTCTGAAAAGCCTCAGACGACCTATCAGGCGGCGTGGCACGCGCCGTCACAGCAGGCACAGCAGCCCCGCTACAATACACGGCCGGCTTATCAGGCCGCCGCGCCCGTAAAGCCCGTCTGGCAGAATACAACCCCTTCCGGCCGGCCGATCCAGCCGGAAAGCGCTCCCCGCGCGGTACAGCCGCCTGTCCGTCCGTCCCGCTTCGGCCCTGCCGCACGTCAGCCCGTGCAGCCGCGTCAGGATGCCGCGTCACCCGCCCCCGCCGCCGAACGCAGGTTCGGCCCCGCGGCCTCGTCGTTCGGGCCGCGCGCGGTACAGCCGCCGGTTCAGGAGAAAACCGAAGAGCGCGTTCCCGCCGCCGCAGCAGCTGAAACTTTCACGCCCGCGCCGGTATATTCGCGCCCCGCGCCCACGCTCAGCGGTCCTCGCATTCCCGAAGGAATCCCCGCCGAATCCGGCATCACGGCGCCCACGCTGGAGGATCTGCTCTCATCTGAAGAGATGGCCGACGGTAGCGGCGTTCTGGAGCTGCATCCCGACGGATACGGTTTCCTGCGCGCGCCCTCTTTCCTGCCCTCCTCCAAGGATATCTATGTTTCACTCGCGCAGATCCGCCGTTTCGCGCTGCGCACGGGTGATTTTGTCGAAGGCAGGATCCGTCCCCGCCGTGAAGGAGACAAATACGCTGCCCTTCTGCTGGTTCGCGCCGTAAACGGCGTACCGGCGGACGCGCTTACCCCCAGGCCCCAGTTTGATGAGCTCACGCCGGATTATCCCGCCCGGAAAATCTGCCTTGAGCCCGCTGAAAAAGCAGGTCTGCCCAACATGCGGCTGATTGATCTGATCGCGCCCATCGGCTTCGGTCAGCGCGGTCTGATGCTGTGCCAGCCCGATACGGGCAAGCGCGCGCTGATCCGCGATCTCGCCTTCACCGTAACGGAGAATCATCCGGAAGCAACCGTCATCGTTCTGCTGATAGACGCGAACCCGGAGGACGTGACCGCTTTCCGTGACAGCGTGAACTGCAATGTATACGCGTCCACCTTTGACCAGCCGCCGGAAAGCCATCTGCGTCTTGCCGATATGGTGCTTGAGCGCTCCATGCGCCTTGTGGAGCAGAAGGCGGATGTGGTCCTGATTGTGGACAGCCTCACCCGTCTGGCCAAAGTCTACACCACAGCCGCGACCCAGCAGGGCCGCAGCCTGCCCGGCATGGTCAATCCCGCCAGCCTGTTCAAGGCCAAGCGTCTGTTCGGCGCCGCGCGTTCCCTGCGCGAGGGCGGAAGCCTCACAGTAATCGCGGCGATGGATGTGGAAACAGGCTCCCGCGTGGATGAATCCGTTACGGAGGAATTCAAGGGCAGCGCCAATATGCTCCTGTATCTGGACCGTTCCGTCGCGGCGGCGGGCGTCAATCCCTGCCTGGATCTGAACAAGAGCTTCACCCGCAATACGGATAAGCTTCTCAATGAAAAGGAAAAGGAAGGGCTTGCCTGCATCCGCAATATGCTCGGCACGGTCAGCAGTGTTGACGCGATTCCCCAGCTCATCTCCATGATGGGAAAAACCGCCACCAACACGGAGCTGCTGCTCCGCATGAAGGACTGGTTCGCGATGATGAGCAAGTCCCGCTGAACAGGCGCGCGCAGACAGAAAAAAAAGTTCAAAAATGCCTTGCAATCGGCAAAGGTCTATGATAGAATACTCCTTGCGGTTGTGAAACCGGCCATTGCATACGCGAAAGAGGTGAAACAGCAATGAAGGAAAAGATCCATCCCAACTATGGCAAGTGCGTAGTTCGCTGCGTATGCGGTGAAACGTTTGAGACCGGCTCTACCAAGAAGGAGATGAAGGTGGATATCTGCTCCAAGTGCCATCCCTTCTATACGGGCAAGCAGAAGCTCGTCGATACCGGCGGCCGCGTCGATCGCTTCAAGAAGCGCTTCGGCCTCGAGTAAGTCCTTGCCAGGGCATTGTGATACAATGCCCTGTTTTTTGTATTTGCAGGAATACACGCCTTTTGTATAGAATTTCTATGTTTACGGTAATGAGCCGCGTTACCGGTTATTCCCGGCCTCCGGGCCTGAAAGTGAGGAGATCCTTTTGAGCAAAAAAAACGATGTGAATAAATGCCCCCGCGTTGATATCGGCGGTCAGGCGGTTATGGAAGGCGTTATGATGCGTTCACCGAAGCATCAGGCGGTCACCGTACGCCGGGCCGACGGCACGCTCGTTACGAAAGTGGAGAAGCTGCATCTGCCCGGGGACAAACATCCGTGGATGAAAAAGCCGTTCATCCGCGGCACCGTGAGCATGATCACCATGCTGACCTCCGGCATGAAAACGCTTGAGGATTCCACAAAGATGCTCGGTATCATGGATGAGGAACCCACACAGTTCGAAAAATGGCTGTCTGAAAAGCTGCACAAGGGTATTGACAAGATCGTGATGTTTGTTGCCATTGTGATGGCCGTTATTCTGTCCGTCGGCCTGTTCATCGCCATTCCCGCCGGCATTGAAACGCTGCTGAAAAACGCGGGTATGAGCGCGTTCGGCTATACGCTGCTCGGCGGCGTTGTCAAAATTTTGATTTTGATCGGATATATGGCTTTCTGCGGTTCCATTCCGGATGTGCGGCGCACTTTCCAGTATCACGGCGCGGAGCACAAGAGTGTTTTCTGCCATGAAGCGCAGGAACCTCTCACCCCGGCGAACGCGATGAAGTATTCCTGCCTGCACCCGCGCTGCGGCACGGCTTTCCTGCTGATCGTTTTCACCATCAGCATCCTGCTGTTCCTGGTGCTCAACGTGCTGATGCCCATCAGTAACTATTTCCTGCGTCTGCTGTTCCATCTGGCGATGCTGCCCATTGTAGCCGGCGTCAGCTATGAGGTGCTGAAGGGTCTGGCGCACAGCGAAAGCAAAGCCGCGAAGCTCCTGCGCTGGCCGGGCCTGCAGATGCAGCGCCTTACCACGCGCGAGCCGGACGAATCCATGCTTGAATGCGCGATCGTATCCATGAATCTCGCCCTGACCGGTGAGCTGCCCGCACACGCGCCGCGCACACCCGAAGGCTGGGCGATTCTGCACTCCTACGCGGAATCCGAACCCGGATATGTGCCGCGGAGCGAGACGGAGAACACGGAAATCGCTTCCGAAGAGGACGGGTCCGAAGGATGACCCCGCGCGAACTGCTTAAAAAAACGACGATCCGGTTCCGTGAGGCGGGCGTGCCCGATCCGGAGACCGACAGCGCCCTGCTGCTCAGCCATCTGACCGGCCGGGCGCCTTTGATGTTGCGGCTGGACAGCGATACGCGCCTGCCGGATTTTGTGCTGGACGGGTATGAGGAGCTGTGCGTAAAGCGTGAATCCGGCGTTCCGCTGCAGTATATCTGCGGAACCGCGCGCTTTTTCGGCCGTGATTTCTATACGGACGAACGCGCCCTGATCCCCCGCCCGGAAACCGAGCAACTGATCGAAATCGCGGTGAATCACTGCCGCGAAAACAGATTGATTTATCCCACCGTGCTGGACCTGTGCACCGGCAGCGGATGCATCGGCATCACAATGAAGATGACACTTCCCGGCTCACGCGTTTTCATGACGGATATATCCCGGGACGCGGTCGCGCTCGCGCGTAAAAACATGCTCAGGTATGACGCGCCGGTGCAGATCCTGACCGGGGATCTGTTTGAGCCCGTGTACGGTATGAAATTTGATCTGATTCTCAGTAACCCGCCCTACATTCCCACCGGCGAATGTGAAACATTGCAGCGTGAGGTCCGTGACCATGAGCCCCGCGTCGCGCTGGACGGCGGAGAGGACGGTCTGTTTTTCTACAGAAGGATTGCCAATGAGGCGCCGGATTATCTGAAGTCCGGCGGAATGCTGATGATGGAAATCGGTTACAACCAGGCGCGGGACGTCGGTGATCTGCTGGATAAAGCCGGCTTTACCGATATCATGAGCTGGCACGACTTTAACGGGCATGACCGGATTATTACCGGCCGTCTTGCGGAGGTGGACCATGTTCGCTAAGCTTGACCGGCTGAAAGACCGTTATCTGGAACTGAATGAGGAAATCACCCAGCCGGATGTTGTTGCCGATTATCCGAAGTATCAGGCGTGCCTGCGTGAATTGCAGTCGCTTGAGGCAATCGTTTCCGAATACAACCGGTATCTTGACGTCACCGCGCGGCTGAGCGAGGCGGAAAGCCTTTCCTCCGATCCGGAAATGGCGGAGATCGCGAAAGCCGAGGCGGATGAGCTCATCCCGGTCCGCGCGGAGCTGCTGGAGAGCCTGAAGTACATGCTCGTCCCGCCGGATCCGCTGGATAACAGAAATGTGATTCTGGAATTGCGTGCCGGCGCCGGCGGAGAGGAAGCCGCGCTGTTCACCGGGGATCTGCTGCGGATGTACCGGCTTTACGCGCAGGGAAACGGTCTCGATTTTTCCCCCGTTTCGGTTGATGAAAGCGATCTGGGCGGCGTAAACGAGGCGTTGATCACCGTTTCCGGGAAGGACGCTTACGGTCTGCTGAAGTTCGAAAGCGGCGTCCACAGCGTCAAGCGTGTTCCCGTTACGGAGAGCGCGGGGCGCATCCATACCTCCACCGCCACGGTCGCCGTGTTCCCGGAAGCGGAGGAGGTTGAGCTGACAATCAACCCGGAGGATATCCGGATTGATGTTTATCACGCGTCCGGCCACGGTGGGCAGGGCGTCAACACGACGGACAGCGCCGTGCGGATGACGCACATCCCGACCGGCATGGTTGTCACCTGTCAGGATGAACGCAGCCAGCTTGAAAACAAAGCAAAGGCACTGAAGGTTCTCCGTTCGCGCCTGCTGGACAGGCAGCGTTCCGGACAGGCCGCCGAAAAGGCCGGCCAGCGCAGGGAACTGATCGGCACGGGTGACCGCAGTGAAAAAATACGCACTTACTATTTCAACCACGATTATGTAACGGACCACCGGCTCTCGCTGACCGTGAACCGTGTCTCCGGCGTGATGAACGGAGGCCTTCAGCCGTTCACGGAGGCGCTCCGCCTGGCCGAAAAAACAGAACGCATGAAAAGCCTGCGCGTGTAATCCGTACCCGCGGGCTGAAAAGAGGCTTATTACACGATGACCACACAGGTTCTTGCCCCTGATGAATCCTCACTGTCGCTTGCCGCGCGTCTTCTGGCAGACGGGCAGCTCGTGGCTTTCCCTACGGAAACGGTATACGGTCTGGGCGCGAACGCTTTTGATGAAAAAGCGGTCCTTTCCGTTTTCGAAGCCAAAGGCCGCCCTGCCGACAATCCGCTGATTGTGCACATTCACAGCCGTTCGCAGCTGGACGCGATATGTGATGTGCCGGACCTTGCTTATCCGCTGATGGACGCTTTCTGGCCCGGTCCCCTCACAATTCTGTTTCCGAAGAAGCCGTCCGTCCCGTCCGTTGTGACCGCGGGGCTGGATACGGTTGCCGTGCGCATGCCGTCGCATCCCGTCGCGGCCGCCATGCTGCGCGCGTGCGATCTGCCGGTTGCCGCGCCCAGCGCCAACAGCAGCGGACGGCCGAGCCCCACCACGGCAAAGTATGTTCTGCAGGATATGAACGGAAAGATTCCGTTGATTCTGGACGGCGGCGCGTGCGATGTCGGTGTGGAAAGCACGGTGCTGGATATCTGCCACGGGCAGCCCACCGTGCTGCGTCCCGGCGGCATCACAAAGGAGATGCTTGAGGGGGTTCTGGGCTGTGAAGTACAGCTGGCGGGCAGCATTCTGCGCCCGTTGCGCGCGGATGAGAAAGCGCTTTCCCCCGGCATGCGCTACCGGCATTACGCGCCGAAAGGAACCGTGACGCTGGTGGAAGGCAGTGAAGAGGATGTTCTGGCCGCCATGCGCTGCCTGTGCGAAGCCGGAAGGGCGGACGGAAAGAAGACCTGTGTCATGTGCTTCACGGAGCATGTTGACGCCCTCCGCGACTGCAACCCGCACGATATCGGTCACCGCGGCAGCGATTCCGAAACGGCGCACAGGCTCTTCAGCACGCTCCGCCTGCTTGACGATGAGGATATGGATCTGATCTACAGCGAGGTCGTACCGCCGGAAGGCGTCGGTCTGGCGGTTATGAACCGGCTGGGCCGTGCCGCGGCTTTCAGGCGGATTGACGCGCGCGCGCTGCTTGACGAAGTATACGGAGGATGAGCATGTCGATTGTCGGTCTGCAGAAAATGACCCTTCTGGACTATCCCGGCCGGGTTGCCTGTACGGTGTTCCTTTCCGGATGCAATTTCCGCTGCCCTTTCTGCCATAACGCCGAGATCTGCGATCCGCACGCGGAGCCTTTGCTCACTGAAGACGAGCTGCTCGCGTTTCTGAAAAAGCGTGTCGGCCTGCTGGACGGCGTTGTGCTCACGGGCGGCGAACCGCTGATGACCCCGGAGCTGCCGGAGCTTATCAGAAAGATCCGCGCCCTCGGCTATCCCGTGAAGCTGGATACGGACGGATACTGGCCGGACCGTCTCGCGCCGCTGCTGGATGAACACCTGCTGGATTATATCGCGATGGATATCAAAAACGACCCCGACCGCTATGCCCTGACCTGCGGTGTGGAGTATGTCGATCTGTCCAGAATCCGCGAGAGCATCCGGCTGATCATGAACTCGGGAATCGGCTATGAATTCCGCACAACGGTGGTTGACCAGCTGCATGATGAAAAAAGTTTTGAGGGCATCGGGGAGATGATCAGCGGTGCCGGGCACTATTATCTGCAGGCTTTCCACGACCGCGACACGGTGGTTTTCTCCGGGCTGAGCGCGCCGGACCGCGGCAAAATGGAGCGTTACGCCGCGTGCGCGGCCTCCCGCGTCCTTAGCGTCGAATTGCGCGGAATATAGTTTTTCCCACAAGATATTGTATTTTTAAATTTCAACCGTTCTACATATTGACCTCCCCGTACTTATGTGGTATAGTCTCTGTGCTGCCGTCACCACGGCGCGTTTGTATGTTTACCGCATGACCATGGGGAGGTTTTTTACATATGTATCAGGTCATCAAGCGCGACGGTAAAGTCGCCGAGTTCAACATCGCCAAAATCTGCACCGCGCTCACCAAGGCTTTTGAAGCGCAGAACAAGCAGTATCATCCTTCGGTTATCGATATGCTTGCTCTCCGCGTTACTTCCGATTTTGAAACCAAAATCAAAAATGATCTCGTTTCCGTTGAAGATATTCAGGACAGCGCCGAAAAGGTCCTGTCCGAAGCCGGATACGCCGATGTCGCGAAAGCGTATATCCTGTACCGCAAGCAGCGGGAAAAAATCCGCAATGTCAACTCCGCCCTGCTCAACTACAAGGAACTGGTTGACAACTATGTGCATATCAATGACTGGCGTGTAAAGGAGAACTCCACCGTCACGTATTCCGTCGGCGGTCTGATCCTTTCCAACTCCGGCGCGATCACAGCCAACTACTGGCTGAGCGAAATCTATGACAACGAAGTGGCCGAAGCGCACCGCTCCTGCGATATTCACCTGCATGATCTGTCCATGCTGACCGGCTATTGCGCCGGCTGGAGCCTGAAGCAGCTGATTCAGGAAGGTCTCGGCGGCGTGCCCGGCAAGATCACTTCCTCCCCCGCGAGCCATCTGTCCACCCTGTGCAACCAGATGGTCAACTTCCTCGGCATCATGCAGAACGAGTGGGCCGGCGCCCAGGCGTTCTCCTCCTTTGATACCTATCTGGCGCCGTTTGTCAAGATTGACAACCTGACCCAGAAAGAAGTCAAGCAGTGCGTGCAGTCCTTCATCTACGGCGTCAACACGCCCAGCCGCTGGGGCACGCAGGCTCCCTTCTCCAACATCACGCTGGACTGGACCGTGCCGAATGACCTGAAGAACCTGCCCGCCATCGTCGGCGGCAAGGAAGTCGATTTCACCTATGGCGACTGCCAGAAGGAAATGGACATGGTCAACAAGGCGTTCATCGAGATCATGATCGAGGGCGACGCCAACGGCCGCGGCTTCCAGTATCCGATTCCCACCTACTCCATCACCCGTGACTTTGACTGGAGCGAGACCGAGAACAACAAGCTCCTGTTTGAAATGACCGCCAAATACGGCACACCTTATTTCTCCAACTACGTCAATTCCGACATGGAGCCGAACGACGTGCGCAGCATGTGCTGCCGTCTCCGTCTCGACCTGCGCGAGCTGCGCAAGAAGGCCGGCGGTTTCTTCGGTTCCGGTGAAAGCACCGGCTCCATCGGCGTTGTTACGATCAACCTGCCCCGCATCGCGTATCTGGCGAAGGATGAGGCTGACTTCTACGCCCGTCTGGACAGGCTGATGGACATCGCCGCCCGCAGCCTGAAGACCAAGCGCACCGTAATCACCAAGCTGCTTGAAAACGGTCTGTATCCTTACACCAAGCGTTATCTCGGCACTTTCGCCAACCACTTCTCCACCATCGGCCTGATCGGTATGAACGAAGTCGGTCTGAACGCCGCCTGGCTCCGCAAGGATCTGACCCACAAGGAAACGCAGGACTTCGCGAAGGATGTTCTCAATCATATGCGTGAGCGCCTGAGCGATTATCAGGAGATGTACGGCGACCTGTACAACCTGGAAGCGACACCCGCCGAGTCCACCACCTACCGTTTCGCCAAGCATGACAAGGAGCAGTATCCGGACATCATCACCGCGAATGAGAACGGCACCCCCTACTACACCAATTCCTCCCATCTGCCCGTCGGCTATACGGAGGACATCTTCTCCGCGCTGGACACGCAGGATGAGCTGCAGACGCTGTATACCTCCGGCACCGTTTTCCACGCCTTCCTCGGCGAGAAACTGCCGGACTGGAAAGCCGCCGCTGAGCTGGTACGCAAGATCGCCGAGAACTACCGCCTGCCCTATTACACCATGAGCCCCACCTACTCCATCTGCCGCGAGCACGGTTATCTGATCGGCGAGCAGTACAAGTGCCCCCTGTGCGGTCAGCCCACTGAGGTCTACAGCCGCATCACCGGCTACTATCGCCCCGTACAGAACTGGAATGACGGCAAAACGCAGGAGTTCAAGGACCGTCGGGTTTATGACCTCGGCAACAGCCACCTGACCCATCAGGGTCCCGTAGCCGAAGAGCCCGCCGCTTGCTGCGCGCCCGCGGAAGAAGCGCCCGCGGCCGCCGCCCCCGCCGGTAACACGTTCCTGTTTGTAACGCCTACCTGCCCGAACTGCAAGCTCGCCATGGCTCTGCTGGACAAGGCAAACGTCAGCTATGAGAAGCTAATCGCCGGTGAGCATGTCGACCTGGTGAACAAATACGGCATCAAACAGGCGCCCACGCTGGTCATCACAAACGGCGATACGTTTGAAAAATACAGCGGTGTCAGTGACATCAAAGGCCATCTCACAAAATGATTCATCGCCCCGGTCACGGACCGGGGCATTCTTTTGACACAGGATAAAGGAGAACCTGATATGATTTACGATATCATCGTTGTCGGCGGCGGCCCCGCCGGTATGACAGCCGCCCTTTACGGTCTGCGGAACGGAAAATCCGTTCTTGTGCTTGAAAAGCACGGCTTCGGCGGACAGATCACCTATTCACCCAAGGTCGAAAACTATCCCGGCACAATGCAGATGAGCGGCAATGAATTTGCCGACCGCTTTCTGGACCAGATCATGGCCCAGGGCGCTGACATCGAACTGGAGAAAGCAACCGGCATCAGTGATGAAGTGAACGGTGTCAGAACCGTGACCACAGAGGACGGCGCCGCTTTCGAGGGCCGTACGGTCATTCTCGCCACCGGCGTGAAGCACCGTATGCTTTCCCTGCCCGGAGAAGCGGACCTCGTCGGCAACGGCATTTCCTTCTGCGCGGTCTGCGACGGTGATTTCTATAAGGATCAGACGGTTGTGCTGGCCGGCGGCGGCAACTCCGCCCTGCAGGAAGCGATCCTGCTTGCCGGAAAATGCGCGAAGGTCATTGTTCTGCAGGATCTGCCCCGCTTCACCGGAGAGAAAAAGCTGCAGGACGCGCTGTTCACCCGCGCCAATGTGGAAGCGCATACCGGCATGAAGATCACCGGTCTGAAGATCGAAAACGGTGAACTGAAAGGCGTTTACGCGCGCGGCGGTGAAGCCGGTGAGGAAACGCTGTTCCCGTGCGACGGGCTGTTTGAGGCAATCGGCCTGATTCCCGAAAATGACGCTTTCAGTTCTCTGGCTGACCTGAACGAATACGGCTACTTTGACAGTGATGAATCCTGCGTTACGCGTACGCCCGGTATCTTCGTTGCCGGAGACTGCCGTAGCAAGCGTGTCCGTCAGGTTACCACCGCCGCCGCTGACGGCGCTGTCGCCGCCCTGGCCGCCTGCAGATATATCGACGAACACTGAGTACAGAGCGATCGCAAAGCCACCGAGTCGGCCCGCCGGCCGCCCCCTTATTCATCCTCGATGCATAAATTCACATTTCATCCCTGCCCGCGGACGGTGTCGCCCGCGGGTTTTCTTTCCCTTCCCCGCTTATAATCCTCATATCCGCGCCCACTTTTCCGCAGTCGTGTTCTTTTATTGTATTTCATGCATAAAAAGTGTTTATTCATTGATTATTCATGCATAAAGTGCTAATATACGTGCGTATTTATTCACGGAGGTTAACGAGCGATGACGAAAGTCTTCATTGACGGAAGCGCCGGAACAACCGGGCTCCGTATTCACGAAAGGCTAGCCGCGAGAGATGATCTTTCCCTGATCATCCTGCCGGAAGAAGTCCGTAAGGATCCCGCCGCCAGGCAGGACGCGCTCAACAGCGCTGACATCGCTTTCCTGTGTCTGCCGGATGACGCCGCGGTCGAAGCTGTTTCCATGACCTCGAATCCCGGCACGGTCATCATCGATACATCCACCGCCCACCGCACCGCGCCCGGCTGGGTTTACGGCTTCCCGGAAGTCGGCGGCCGATACGCGCTTATCCCTTCCGCGAAGCGAATCGCCAATACAGGCTGCCATGCCTGCGGCTTCATCTCACTGGTCGCTCCGCTGGTTGAAAACGGGCTCCTTTCTCCTGACGCGGAGCTCACCTGTTTCTCGCTCACCGGCTATTCCGGCGGCGGCAAGAAAATGATCGCCGGCTACGAATCGGATGACCGTTCTCCTCTGTTCTCCGCGCCCAGGCAGTACGGCCTGACGCAGAAGCACAAGCATCTGCCGGAAATGGCGCTGGTCAGCGGGCTGAACAAAGCACCGGTTTTCTGCCCGGTGGTCGCGCCGTATTACGCCGGCATGGAAGTGACCGTGCCGCTGCACCGTTCGCAGCTGAACGGGACACCCGCCGATATCGCCGCCTGTTATGAGGCCTATTACCGACGCGGTCTTGTGCATTTTGTTCCCGCCGCGGATGAAGCCGGTTTCCTGTCCGCTTCCGCCTTTGAGGGGCGCGATGATATGCAGGTCACCGTCTGCGGCAATGGTGACCGTATTCTGCTGATCAGCCGCTTTGACAACCTCGGCAAGGGTGCAAGCGGCGCGGCGATTCAGAACATGAATCTGGTGCTCGGCGCGGATGAAACCGCCGGGCTGAACGTGTGATAAGGAGGATTTTCGATATGAAGATGATTTCCGGCGGCATCTGCGCCGCGAAAGGCTTTACCGCGTCCGGTGTTCATTGCGGCATCCGGAAGAGCCAGTCAAAGAAGGATCTGGCCCTGATCATGAGCAGCGTACCCGCGTCCGCCGCGGCAGTGTATACCACCAACCTCGTCAAGGGCGCTCCCCTCACCGTAACCAAAAAGCATCTGGAAAACGGCAAAGCGCAGGCTGTGATCTGCAACAGCGGCAATGCCAACACCTGCAACGCGGACGGGATTGAAATCGCCGAAAAGATGAGCTTCCTGCTCGCGAATGAGCTGAAGATCAACGCGTCCGATGTCGTTGTCGCCTCCACCGGTGTCATCGGTCAGCCGCTTGATGTGTCCGTGATCGCGTCCGGCATTCCGGCGCTGTGCGCCGCGCTCTCCCCCGACGGCTGTGACGACGCCGCTGAGGGCATCATGACCACGGACACCGTGAAAAAGGAAGTAGCGGTTGAGTTTGAAATCGGCGGAAAGACCTGCCGTATCGGCGGCATTGCCAAGGGCAGCGGCATGATTCATCCGAACATGGCCACCATGCTCGTTTTCA
Organism: Clostridia bacterium; assembly: GCA_024404245.1. GTDB lineage: Bacteria > Bacillota > Clostridia > Christensenellales > Aristaeellaceae > Aristaeella. The sequence continues at coordinate 11,829 of JAKSQH010000024.1, read as the reverse complement.
TCACCACTGACGCGGCGATCGCGCCCGCCATGCTGCAGAAAGCCCTTTCCGGCGATATCGCCGATACCTTCAATATGGTCAGCGTGGACGGCGATACCTCCACCAATGATATGGTCACGGTGCTGGCCAACGGTCTGGCCGGCAATGATGAAATCACCTGTGACGGCGATGATTTCGCCGTGTTCATGAAGGCGCTGAACACCTGCACCGTCGCGCTCTGCCGGATGATCGCCGGTGACGGCGAAGGTGCCACCAAGCTGCTGGAATGCAAAGTATCCGGCGCCGCTGACATTCCCACCGCGAAAACGGTCGCCAAGTCCGTGATCTGCTCCAGCCTGCTGAAGGCCGCGATGTTCGGCGCCGACGCCAACTGGGGCCGTGTGCTCTGCGCCATCGGCTACAGCGGAGCGAACGTGGATGTGAACAAAGTGGATGTCAGCTTTGAGAGCAAGGCCGGCAAAATCACCGTATGCGTAAACGGCGCCGGCGTTCCCTTCTCCGAAGAGGAAGCGAAGCAGATACTGCTGGAAAAAGAGATTGATATCCTGATCGGCCTGAACTCCGGCAGCGCGGCCGCCACCGCCTGGGGCTGCGATCTGACCTATGACTATGTGAAGATCAACGGCGACTACAGAACCTGACGCGGGAGGCACACTATGCAGACAGATTTTTCAAACGCGGAACGGGCTGAGGTGCTGACGCAGGCGCTGCCCTATATCCGTAAATACACCGGCAAAGTTGTTGTGGTCAAATACGGCGGAAACGCCATGATCAATGAAACACTCAAGCAGCAGGTCATGGAGGATATCGTTCTCCTGTGGCTCATCGGCGTGCGGATCGTGCTGGTTCACGGCGGCGGCCCGGAAATCAACGAACTGATGGACCGTCTCGGCAAGAAACCCGTTTTTGTGGACGGGCTCCGCGTCACCGATAAGGAGACCATGGACATCGTGCAGATGGTTCTCGCCGGCAAGGTCAACAAGACGCTGGTGAACCTGCTGGAGATGAAAGGCGGCAAAGCCATCGGTCTGTCCGGTATGGACGGGCGGCTGATCGGCGCGACCTTCAAGAACGAGAAGCTGGGCTATGTCGGCGAGATCACCCATATTCATATCAAGCCCGTGATAGACCTGCTTGAAAAGGGCTATATCCCCGTCATTTCCACCGTCGGGTGCGATAAGAGCGGCAATGCCTACAACATCAACGGTGACACCGCCGCGGCCTATATCGCCGGCGCGCTGAACGCCGAGCGTCTCATCATGATGACGGATATTGCCGGCATCCTGCGCGATAAGGACGATCCTGACACGCTGATTCCGGAAATGACACTGGAGGACGCGGCCGCGCTGCGGGAGCAGGGCGTGATCTGCGGCGGAATGATTCCGAAAGTGGAATGCTGCGTCGAAGCCATCCATCAGGGTGTGAAGAACGTGGTTATCATGGACGGCCGTGTGTCGCACTCCATTCTCATGGAACTGCTGACCGACGAAGGCGCCGGCACATGGATCAGGGGGTGAAATCATGGATCTGATGCAAATGGACAAGACGTATGTGGCGAACACATACGCCCGTTTCCCGGTTGAGCTTGTCTCCGGCAAAGGCTCAAAAGTGTACGATAACAACGGTAAAGAATACATTGATATGGGCAGCGGTATCGCCGTCACATCCTTCGGCATCGCGGATGACGCGTGGCGGCAGGCAGTGATCGACCAGACCGGCAAACTCCAGCACATGTCCAACCTGTATTACACCGCCCCCTGCGCTGAGCTGGCGAAGCTGCTGTGCGAAAAAACAGGCATGCGCAAGGTCTTCTTCGGCAACTCCGGTGCCGAGGCCAACGAATGCGCGATCAAGGTCGCCAGAAAATACGCCGCGGAGCACAAAGGCAATGACTGCTTCACGGTTGTCACCCTGAAAAACAGCTTTCACGGCCGCACGCTCACCACACTGGCGGCAACCGGCCAGGAACACTATCATGAGCTTTTTCAGCCGCTGACGCCCGGCTTCGCGCATGTGACAGCCGGTGATATGGATGAACTGAAGGCGCTGTGCGCTTCCGTAAAGGTCGCCGCCGTGATGGTGGAATGCGTTCAGGGCGAAGGCGGCGTGATTCCGCTGAGTGCCGATTACGCGAAGGACCTGAATGCTTTTGTGAAGGAAAACGATCTGCTGCTCATTGTGGACGAAGTGCAGACCGGCAACGGCCGCAGCGGTCAGCTGTACGCGTATATGGCGCTCGGTCTGGAGCCTGATATCGTATCCACAGCCAAGGGGCTGGCCGGCGGTCTCCCGCTCGGCGCCTGCCTGCTTGGTGAAAAAGTGGAGAATGTACTCGGCTTCGGCGATCACGGTTCCACCTTCGGCGGAAACCCCGTCTGCTGCGCCGCGGCACTGAGCATTCTCAGCCGCATAGACGATGCCCTTCTCGCCTCCGTGCGTGAAAAGAGCGCGTTCCTGTTTGACGCCTTCACCGGTGCCGCCGGCATTGAAAGCGTATCCGGGCTCGGGCTGATGATCGGGCTGAAAACAGTACGCCCCGCCGGCGATGTCGTGCGCGAATGCATGGCGCGCGGTGTGCTGTGCCTCACCGCGAAGGATAAGGTACGCCTCCTTCCCGCGCTCAACATCCCCATGGAAGATCTGGCAAAAGCGGTTGAAATCATCAAATCCGTCTGCGCCGGCTGAAAAAGGAGCTCTTCACAGGAAATCAAGCTATCAGCAGAATGTTGCGAAGGGGTCCCGTGGGAAATCTCATTCACGACCGCCGGTGGCGGGAATCTCGTGAATGAGTTTCTCAAGCGAAAAGGAGCAGTCTCAACGGTGTTGAGCTGCGACTATTGAGCTTGCGGGATATCGCAAAGCCACCGGGTCGGCCCGCAGGCCGAAACCCTTTGTGCTGAAAAAGAGTGACCGGTCAGGGTTTCCATAAAGAATTGATAAGGAGTATTTATTCATGAATCTGAAAGGCAGAAGCTTTCTGAAACTGCTGGACTTTACCCCGGAGGAAATCACAGGCCTCATCGACCTTGCCGCCGAACTGAAGCAACGGAAAAAGGATCATATCCCGCACCGTATGCTGGAAGGCCGCAACGTTGCCCTGATCTTTGAAAAGACCAGCACCCGCACGCGCTGCGCGTTTGAGGTCGCCGCGTCGGATCTCGGTATGCATCCCGTTTATCTCGACCCGAAAAGCTCACAGATCGGCAAAAAGGAAAGCATCGCCGATACAGCGCGCGTGCTCGGCCGCATGTTTGACGGCATCGAATACCGCGGATTCGGCCAGACGATTGTTGATGATCTGGCGAAGTATTCCGGCGTGCCCGTCTGGAACGGGCTGACCAACGAGTTCCATCCGACGCAGATTCTCGCGGATTTCCTCACTATCCGGGAGCATTTCGGTTCCCTGAAGGGCCGTAAGCTGGTTTACATGGGCGACGCCCGGTATAACATGGGCAATTCGCTGATGGTTGGCTGCGCGAAGATGGGCATGGATTTCACCGCCTGTTCTCCGGCAAAGTATTTCCCTGCCGCGGATCTGATCGCGCAGTGCGAGGAAATCGCCGCGCGGACCGGCGCGAAGCTGCACTTCATTGAAGACCCCGCGACTGCTGTTGCCGGTGCCGATGTGCTCTATACGGATGTATGGGTTTCCATGGGCGAGCCGGACGAGGTATGGAGCGAGCGCATTCACGACCTGCTTCCCTACCGTATTGATCAGAAGCTGATGGAGATCGCCGGACCGCAGTGCCGCTTCATGCACTGCCTGCCCGCCTTCCATGATCTCGGCACGGAAATCGGCACGCAGATCCACGAAAAATTCGGTCTGGACTGCATGGAAGTATCGGATGAGGTGTTTGAGGGACCGCAGTCCATCGTCTTTGACGAGGCGGAAAACCGTATGCATACCATCAAAGCCGTGATGGCGGCCACCATGCTCTGATTCCTGTATATTCATCCCGCAGGCATCCCGTATTACACGCGGATGCCTGTCGTAACGGAAGGAGATCTTCTCTATGCCACTGGACAGATCGATCCATAAAGTCATGGTTATCGGCTCCGGTCCCATTGTGATCGGCCAGGCGGCCGAGTTCGACTATGCCGGCGCGCAGGCATGCCGCGTTCTGAAAGACGAAGGGCTCGATGTTGTGCTGGTCAATTCCAACCCCGCGACCATCATGACCGATAAGCATCTTGCCGGTGAAATATATCTGGAGTCCCTCAACGCCGAAACCGTCGCGCGCATCATCGAAAAAGAGCGTCCGGACAGCCTGCTCGCGGGCCTGGGCGGACAGACCGGTCTTACCATCGCCATGCAGCTGAGCCGGAACGGCGTGCTGGAAAAGTACGGCGTACGCCTTCTGGGAACGGATGTCGAGGCGATTGACAAAGCTGAGGACCGTGAGCTTTTCCGTGATACCATGGAAGCCATCGGTCAGCCCTGCGTGCCTTCCGGCATTGCCGAGGATCTGGACACCGCGATGAAAATCGCGTCCGACCTGGGATATCCCGTTATCATCCGCCCCGCCTTCACGCTGGGCGGCACCGGCGGCGGCATCGCGGAGAATGAAGAGGAAATGCGTGTCATCGCGCAGGGCGGTCTGGATATGAGCCCGATCACGCAGATTCTGGTGGAAAAGTGCATCGCCGGCTGGAAAGAGATCGAGTTCGAAACCATGCGTGACGCGACCGGTTGCGCCGTTTCCGTATGCAGCATGGAAAATATCGATCCCGTCGGCGTGCATACCGGCGATTCCATTGTGGCGGCGCCCGCGCTCACCCTTACGCAGCGTGAGTTTGACATGCTGCGGCAGGCCGCGCTGGATATCGTTACCTCCATCGGCATCATCGGCGGCTGCAACTGCCAGTTCGCGCTGAAGTCGGACGGTTCCGAATACGCGGTGATCGAGGTCAACCCGCGCGTCAGCCGTTCGTCCGCGCTGGCTTCCAAGGCCACCGGTTATCCGATCGCCAAAATCACCACAAAGCTCGCGCTCGGCTATACGCTCGCGGAGCTGCGCCATCCGGAAACGGGTTTCTCCATGGCCGGCTTTGAGCCCGCCGTCGATTATATCGTTGTCAAGTATCCGAAGTTCCCGTTCGATAAGTTCGCGGGAAGCAGCCGTAAACTCGGCACACAGATGAAGGCAACCGGCGAGGTCATGTCCATCGGTCCCACCTTCGAGTGCGCGCTGATGAAGGCCGTACGCGGTGCCGAAATCGGGCTGGATACACTGAACGCCGCGCCGCCGGACGGGCGTGATGTGCGTGACAGGCTGCGCGATCAGGATGACCGCCGGCTGTTCACCGTCTTTGAAGCGCTGAAAAAGGGCGTCAGCATTCAGGAGATCTTTGAGATCACGAAGATCACCCCGTGGTTCCTTGAGCGGATCAATGATCTGGCTGTCTTTGAGAAAAAGCTGGCCGCGGAAGGCATTACGGAGGAGAATCTGGCGCAGGCGCGCGCCTGCGGGTATCCCGATCCGGCGATCGCCCGCATAGCCGGTGTCGCGTCCGTACCCGAAACCGTATACAATTACCGCGTTGTGCGCACCTGTGAAAAGGTGTTCGGTTCCGACCGGCCGTATTTCTACAGCGAGGTCGGCGGCGAATGCGAGGCGCGCGCGTTCCCGCGCAGCGGACGCCCGGTCATTATGGTGCTCGGTTCCGGCCCCATCCGCATCGGTCAGGGCATCGAATTCGACTATTCCTCCGTGCACTGTGTATGGACGCTGCGTAACCTCGGCTATGATGTTGTCATCGTAAACAACAACCCGGAAACCGTGTCCACGGACTACGACACCGCGGACCGCCTGTATTTCGAGCCGCTTACACCGTGCGATGTCATGAACATCATCCGCGTTGAACAGCCGGTCGGCGTTGTGGTCGCCTTCGGCGGACAGACCGCCATCAAGCTGACCAAGTTCCTGGATGAGCACGGAATCAGAATTCTCGGCACAAGCGCCGAAAGTATCGATATCGCGGAAGACCGCGCGCGTTTTGACGCGTTGCTTGAAAACTTCGGTATCCGCCGCCCCAAGGGCATGGGCGTGAATACAATGGAGGAGGCGCTGGCGGCCGCGAACAGCCTCGGCTACCCCGTTCTGCTGCGCCCGTCCTACGTCATCGGCGGGCAGAACATGACCATTTCCCGCAATGACGCGCAGACCGCCGCGTACATGGAGCGGATTCTGAGCGGCGGCATTGACAATCCGGTGCTGGTGGACAAGTACATGCCCGGCATTGAGCTGGAAGTGGACGTCATTTCCGACGGAAAAGATGTGCTGATCCCGGGCATCATGGAGCATATCGAGCGCGCCGGCGTGCACAGCGGTGACTCCATTGCCGTCTATCCGCCCTATAATCTGAACGATATTTTCCTCAAGAAGGTCTGTGACTGCTCCGAAAAGCTCGCGCTTGCCCTCGGCACGCAGGGGCTTGTCAACATCCAGTACCTGATCTTTGAAAATGAGCTTTACGTCATTGAGGTCAACCCGCGCGCCAGCCGCACGGTACCGTACATCAGCAAGGTCACCGGTGTCCCGATGGTTGACCTGGCGGCCCGCGTCATGCTGGGTGAGCCGCTTGCCTCGCTCGGTTACGGCACAGGCCTGTACCGCACCCCGCCCTACTGCGCCGTGAAAGTTCCTGTTTTCAGCTTTGAAAAACTGAACGACGCGAACTCGATTCTCGGTCCCGAAATGAAATCAACCGGTGAAGTGCTGGGTCTGGGCCGCACGCTCGCCGAAGCGCTGTTCAAGGGGATCACAGCCGCCAATCTCACCGTGCCGGTACCGCATGCCGGCAAAGAAGCGGGTGTGCTGGTTTCCGTTGAGGACAATGACTATCCTGAAATCATCTCCCTCGCCAGGCGGTTCCATGATCTCGGCATGAAGCTGTATGCCACTTCCGGCACGGCTGCCGCGATCCGCAAAACCGGCATTGACGTCACCACTGTGGCGAACGCGACGGAGAGCGATGAAATCACCCGCCTGATGAACGGCAACTCCGTGCACTGCATCATCTATACCGGTGCCGTGCGTGACGCGACCATCGGCGATTACACCGTGCTTCACCGCAAAGCCATGCAGCTCGGCATTCCGTGCTTCACCAGCCTGGATACCGCCAACGCGCTGGCAGGCATGCTCGAAAGCCGCTACACCCTGCGGAACACGGAGCTTGTGGATATCAACAACATGCGTCCGTGGCGGCAGAAAATCAAGTTCGCGAAAATGCATTCCTGCGGCAATGACTATATCTTCATCGAGAATTTTGACGGGCGCGTCACCTGCCCCGAAAGTCTGTGTGTTGATCTGTGCACACCGCATTACGGCATCGGCGGCGACGGCATCGTGCTGCTCGGCCGCAGCCGCGTCGCGGACGCCTCCATCCGCTCCTTCAACAGGGACGGCAGCGAAGGCCGGATGGCGGGCAACAATATCCGCTGTGCCGCCAAGTACCTGTATGACAAGGGCTATCTGCGCAGCGAGAACATGAGCATCGAAATCGGCGGCAATGTTGTGCCGCTCCGCCTGTTCCTGCGTGACGGCAAGGTATCCTCTGTCTGCGCGGATATGGGCAGAATCACGTTTGACGCTTCCGCGGTTCCCGTTGTCACGGATAAAGCGGAGCTGATCAATGAGCCGCTGAACATCTCCGGCGAAGAATACACCGTCACCTGCCTGTCCGTCGGCAACCCGCACTGTGTTGTCTTCACGGACGCGATTGACAACCTTGACCTCACCGTAACCGGTCCCGTGTTTGAGCACGCGCCTGTTTTCCCGGACAGGGTCAACACGAGCTTTGTCCGCGTGATTGACGCAAACACGCTCCGCCTCCGTGTATGGGAGCGCGGCAACGGTGAAACGCTCGCCTGCGGCAGCGCTGCCTGCGCCGCGGCAGCCGCGGCGGTCCGCCTCGGTTACTGTGAGGAGGGCAAGGATATTACCGTGCGCCTGGTCGGGGGCGATATGATTGTCAACTGCGCCGGCGAACGTGTCCTGCTGACCGGCAATGCCGTCATGATCTACGAAGGCGAGTTCGAGTACTGATGTATGAGTAGCAAAAACAATTTCGGACCGCGCCGTCCGGCTTCAAAGCCAAAAAATAAAAAAAGCGCGTCCCGTCTGTATACCCCGGAAGACCTCCGTTCCCTTTACGGTCTTTCCCCGTCCGTCATCGAGCGCTATTTTCCGGAGCCTTTCACCCGGAAATACAGCCGCGGCGGCAACGGCGGAAGCTCTCCCGCGTGGACATCCTCTCAGGTCACCCGCGCGCTGGAGCACCCGAAAATCCGCCTGGCGATGGACCGTGTAAAACAGAAGCAGCTTCAGGCGGCGGAGCAGGAGGAAAAGATCCGTCAGTTTCTGCTCGGCTTTGACGTGGAAAAGCTCCGTCAGGAGGCCGAAACGCTTGCCCGCCGGTTTGTGCTCCATGTCGGGCCGACCAACAGCGGCAAAACCTATCAGGCGCTGCAGGCACTGAAGCAGGCCCATACAGGCGTGTATCTGGGGCCGCTGCGTCTGCTGGCGCTGGAAATGTATGAAACCATGAACCGTGACGGTGTGCCGTGCAGCCTTCTGACCGGCGAGGAATCCGTTCCCTGCCCCGGCGCACTCCACACGGCGTCAACCATTGAACTGGCCGATTTCGGCACGCGTTACGATGTCGCCGTGATTGACGAGGCGCAGATGATCGCCGACCCATTCCGCGGTGACAAGTGGTTCCGCGCGCTTTACTGCCTGCGCGCGGATGAGATTCATGTCTGCCTCGCGCCCGAAGCGCGTGATCTGATTATCCGCATGCTGGAAAGCTTCGGCGCGCCATATACGGTTATGGAGCACAAGCGTCTGGCGCCGCTGTCCTATACGGGTGTTTTTGAAAATCTGAAGGACGTGCAGCCCGGGGACGCGCTGATCGTCTTTTCCCGCAAAGCCGTGCTCGCGGTATCCGCGGAGCTGGAGCGTGCCGGGAAGCACGCCAGTGTCATTTACGGCGCGCTGCCGCCGGTATCCAGGCGTGAAGAGGTCCGCCGTTTCTCCGAGCATGAAACAGAGGTCGTCGTCGCGACGGACGCCATCGGCATGGGTATTTCCCTGCCGATCCGCCGGGTCATCTTCTGCGAGACAAGCAAGTTTGACGGCAAGGACCGCCGTCCCCTCCGCGTAGGCGAAATCCGCCAGATCGCGGGCCGCGCGGGCCGTTTCGGCATTTATGACAGGGGCGAGGTGCTCACCATGACGGACCCGGAGCGCGTCCGCGACGCGATGCTGCGCGATGAGCCCCGTAAAAACCGGCTGACGCTGCCGTTCCCGGAGGAAGCGCTCGATTCGGAGTATCCGCTCGACCGGCTGATGATTGAATGGAACCGCCTGCCGAAAACCGAAGGCTTTACGCGCGTGGATATGTCCGATGCCATTCTGCTGTATTCATACATTAAGCCTTACGCGAAAAAGATCGACAGAAAATTGCTGTTCCGCCTCATCACATGCCCGGTGGATGTGAAGGATGAATCCATGATCCTTTACTGGCTGAAATGCTGCCTGCGAATGACGGCAAACCAGCCCCTGCCGGAGCCGGTCTCCGGCATCGGCACGCTGGAAGAGTGTGAATCCCGCTACAAGGAGCTGGACATACGCCACCAGCTGCTTCGCCAGATCGGCATTGAAGAGAACCGCATGGATGAAAAACTGGAGCTGTGCGATCTGATCAACCGTTTTCTCAAAGAGCGGAAGGACGAGTACCTCCGCCGTTGCCGGCAGTGCGGGCGTATTCTTCCACCCACGCATCCCTACGGTCTGTGCGAGCGTTGCCACGCCATAAACCCGTTCGGCCGTACGCGGTAAGGTCCTTTACGTAAAAGAAACACATTCTGCGAATGAGTTTGCTGAAGATCGCAAAGCCCTTTGGTCGGCCCGCAGGCCGATCCCCTTACACCTTCTACACCTTCCACACACGATAGCGGTAACGCCGTCCTCGATAATGATCCTTACCGGTTCGATATATACATCGCCCGCGCTCCAGTTGACATTATCATAAAGTCCAAATTCGCAGATCTTCCCTGTGCCGCTGATCGTCAGGGTACATGTTTGTTCGTCATATTGCCACATCATATTTTCGCCGCATGTGCCCGTTATTTCCGCCCGCGCGGCAAACGGCAGCAACAGCAGCACAGCGGCTAGACAGCAGATCCAAATGTGTCTTCTCACAAGCATCCTCCCGGTCAGAATCAGGTAACAGCGGTTGTCAGCACCCGGGATCAATCCGGATACCGGTAAGGCAATCCGTTCGCGATACAGTACTGCTCCGCGCAGGAACCCTGGCCGACGATGACCGACTCCAGACTGTCACAATACGCAAACGCATCCGGACCGATCTTTGTAACGCTGTCCGGTATCGTGACCGAGGTCAGGTTCTGGCAATAATAGAAAACTTCATCGCCGATATTGGTTACGCTGTCCGGTATCGTGACCGAGGTCAGGGAGTAGCAAAAAGAGAATGCGCCTTCTCCGATACCGGCAACGCCGTCCCGGATCGTGACCGTGCTTAAGCATGAAGCATCACCGAACGCTCCGGCGCCGATACTGACAACACTGCCCGGTATTGTGACCGAAGCCAATCCGCTTGAAAAGAAAGCGCCGCCGCCGATACTTGTAACACTATCAGGGATCGTGATCGATTGCAGGGAAAAGCATTCATAGAAAACGCCGTTGCCGATGCTTGTAACGCCATCCTGAATCGTAACCGAGCTCAGGGTCACGCAGCTGGAAAACACGCTGTCACCGATACTGACAACACTGCCCGGTATTGTGATCGATGTTAGGTCACTGCAGCAAACGAAAGCATGATCACCGATAGCCGTAACACTATCCGGTATCGTGACCGAGGACAGATCATAGCAATACGCGAAAGCGTAAGCACCGATGCCGGTAATACCGTCTTCGATAATGATCTTTTGCAGTGTTCTGTCCAGTTGATCCACATTCCATCGATGATCATCACTGCCAAAATAATCATAATCAGGGATCTCCCCGTTTCCGCTGATCGTCATGGTGTATGTTTGTTCGTCATATTTCCACATCACATTTTCACTGTAGGTGCCCATTACTTCCGCCTGCGCCGCAAAGGGCAGCAGCATGATCAGCACAGCGGCAAGGCAGCAGACCCAGATACATCTTTTCATAAGCATCCTCCCGGTTTGAGATCAACGCCTTTTGTATACAGGCACAAATTACCACAAGCCATACGGAAAGTCAATAAATCCATGATCCGCGCTTTCTGCAAAGAAAATCTCTGGCAACCTTTGAAGATCACCAGAGATCTTTTCCGTTTTGTTTTTGTTTCACTGTCTGCTTGACGAGTTGCGGCTCATTGATCCGGCAAGGTTTTGTCTTTCGTGTCTTTCTTCAGGTCAATCCGGATACCGGTAAGGCAATCCGTTCACGATACAGTATGCTTCCGCATAAGAATCCTTACCAACCGTGACTGAGGTTAACGCACTACACCATCCGAAAGCTCCATCGCCGATATTAGTTACACTATCCGGTATCGTGATCGAGGTCAGACTACTGCACCAATAGAAAGCTTCGTTGCCGATACTTGTAACGCTGTCCGGTATCGTGATCGAGATCAGACTACCGCACCATCCGAAAGCTCCATCGCCGATATTAGTTACACTATCCGGTATCGTGATCGAGGTCAGACTACTGCACCAATAGAAAGCTTCGTTGCCGATACTTGTAACGCTGTCCGGTATCGTGATCGAGATCAGACTACCGCACCATCCGAAAGCTCCATCGCCGATATTAGTTACACTATCCGGTATCGTGATCG
>JAKSQH010000023.1 GCA_024404245.1 Clostridia bacterium | reverse complement strand
GACCTTCGTTGGGGCCGGGCACAGCGCCCTTGACCAGCAGCAGGTTGCGTTCCGCATCCACCTGGACGACTTCCAGATTCTGAACAGTCACTTTGTCAACACCGTAGTGTCCGGACATGTGCTTGTTCTTGAACACGCGGGAAGGATCGGAGTTAGCACTCAGGGAACCTACGCCGCGATGATACTTGGAGCCATGTGCCATAGGACCGGTGTGCTGATTCCAGCGCTGAATGGCGCCGGTGTATCCGTGGCCCTTGCTGGTTCCGGTGATGTCGATCTTGTCACCCTGGGCGAACTGTTCCGCCGTCAGGACATCGCCGACTTTGTACTGTGCGCAGTCGTCAAAGCGGAACTCACGCAGGGTGCGCTTCGCGTCAACGCCGGCTTTCTTGAAATGACCGAGTTCGGGTTTGTTGAGCAGCTTCTTGGCGCGGATCTCGGTGAGATCGCCGAAACCAACCTGAACGGCATCGTAGCCGTCAGACTCAACAGTCTTTGTTTGCACGACTGTGCAGGGGCCCGCTTCAATCACGGTGACCGGAACGAGACGGCCGTCTTCGGTGAAGACCTGCGTCATGCCGATCTTTTTGCCCACGATCGCTTTCTTCATTCTAATCGTCCCTCCTGCCTCACAGTTTCATTTCGATTTCGACACCAGCAGGAAGATCGAGCTTCATCATGGCGTCCACCGTCTTGGGGTTGGGGTTGTTGATGTCGATCAACCGCTTATGGGTGCGGCGCTCGAACTGCTCGCGGCTGTCCTTGTACTTGTGAACAGCGCGAAGGATTGTCACGATCTCCTTCTCAGTGGGAAGCGGGATCGGGCCGGAGACACGGGCACCTGTGCGCTTTGCGGTCTCAACGATACGCTCTGCAGCCTGATCGATGAGTTTGTGCTCGTAGCTCTTCAGCTTGATACGGATTTTCTGGTTGGCCATGCTTTTTACCTCCTTGAATCGTTCTCGTTCGCGTCCGTCCCGGTCCACTGCAGGTGCAGACCTTCGGGACTGCTTCGAGTCCGTCGCCCGATTGCCGGGCTGGTCCATGGTAATTACCCGCTTGGCCGAGCGGCAACTTACCACTTCATCCCTGAACAGACAACATTGCAATTATACATAATCGTCCTTTATTACGCAAGGGGTTTTACAAGGTTTTTTTCAGAAAATTTTATTTTTTTCAGCTGTATTTTCCTTCAAAACCGTGTTTTTATTGATTGTATAGCGATCATCTCTAAACACGTATCCATGTGTGCACATCACAATCCGCTTTTTCCCCTGATTTCCTGTTTTGACAGGCGGAATTACTTCAGAACGGCCGCCTATCCGTTGAATCTGCTGCGTTTTCGTGATAATTAAAATACACGCTTTCACGTGTGCACATTGTGTTTATCGAAAAACCCTCCCCGGCGGGAGGGTTTTCACGTTCCGGTTCCTCAGCCGTTTTCCGCTTCAAGAACCTCCAGTTCCTCATACAGTGCGTTGATTCTCTGTGTCTCCGCTTCATACGCGCGTGAAAGTTCGGCGGCCTTGGCCGGATCCGCGTAAATATCCGGCATGGACATGGTTTTTTCAATTCCGGCAAGGCGCTTTTCGGCTTCCGCGATTTCCGTCTCGGTTTTCTTCAGCCTTTCCTTATAGTCCTTACGCCGTTTTTCTTCCTCCCGCGTTTTTTTACGTTCTTTTTCAATCGCCGTCCTCGTCATGCCGGCCGTCGCGCCGTCCGGTTCCTGTTCGCGGTGTATCTTTTCATAATAATCGTCATAGTTGCCGAGATACTCATCGATTCCGCCTGAACTCAGCACCCAGATCTTCTCCGCGAAACGGTTAATGAAATAGCGGTCATGGCTGATGGAGATAATCGTGCCCGGGAATTCCTTTAGCGCGTCCTCCAGCACTTCGCGTGAGTCCATGTCCAGATGGTTCGTAGGCTCATCCAGCAACAGGATATTATCCTTTTTCAGCATCAGTTCGGTCAGAGCCACGCGTCCTTTTTCGCCGCCGCTGAGCGTCGATACCGGCATGAACACATCGTCACCCGTGAACAGGAACATGCCGAGCGCGCCGCGCACTTCATACTGTTCCATCCGCGGAAACCTGTCCCATACTTCGTCCAGTACGCTTTTCCGTTCATCCAGCCCTGCCTGGTGCTGATCATAGTAACCGATATCGCACCCTGTTCCCCACCGTATCACTCCACGGTCCGGCTTCATTTCTCCCGTCAGGCATTTGAACAGGGTGGATTTTCCGGTTCCGTTGTCGCCGATCAGCGCGATACGGTCACCGGCACGCACATGAAGCTTCAGTTCCGAAAAGAGGACCCGTTCACCGAAGCTTTTACCCAGGTTCTCCGTCATCAGCACATCGTCACCTGTGCGGCGTCTGCATCCGAAGCTGAACCGGATCGTCCCTTCCTCCTCAGGCCGGTCAAGCAGTTCCATTTTCTCCAGTCTTTTTTCGCGGCTTTCCGCGAGGCGGATCGATTTTTCCCGGTTGAACCTGCGGTATGTGGCAATCACAGCCTTCTGATGCGCGATCTCTTTCTGCTGCATCTCCCATGCTTTCATCCGCGCTTCATATACGGCGGTTCTCTTCCGCATGTACTCCGTATAGTTGCCGTCATAGCATTCAACGGTCCCAAGCAGCAGCTCCGCCATTCTGCCGCATACATGATCCATGAAATAACGGTCATGGCTGATCACCAGCACTGCGCCGCGGAATCCGGCGAGGAAGCTCTCAAGCCACGCGATGCTCGCCAGATCCAGATGGTTCGTCGGTTCATCCAGCAGAAGCAGGTCCGGTTCCGTCAGCAGCATCCGGCCCAGACACAGCCGTGTGCGTTCACCGCCCGACAGCAGGCTCGCCTTCATATCCTGATGGTCGCGCAGCCCGAGCCCGCTCAGCACCCCCTGCACGGTTGACCGCCATCCGTAACCGTTACCGCGTTCAAATTCCCTTGTCAGATAATCATAGCGGCTTCCGAGCCTTGAAAGAAGCTCCGGATCATCGGCGGCCGCCGCCATCTCATTCTCCGTAGCGCGCATTTCCGCCTCAATCGCGACAACCGGAGCGAATACCTCCTCCAGCACATCCCGCACAGTCTGTTCCGAATCCAGCTCGGCCGTCTGCGCGAGATATCCGATCCGCATGCCTTTCTGCATGTTCACGGTTCCGTCGTCCGCGGTCTCCGCGCCGGCGATGATCTTCATCAGCGTTGATTTTCCGCTGCCGTTAACGCCGACCAGCCCCATGCGCTCACCCTCCTGCAGGGTCAGCGAAGCATCCTTCAGAACCACGTTTGTTCCGAAAGCCTTCTGTACGCCCTGCAATGCCAGGATGATCATACTCTCTCTCCCCGTATCAGTCAGCGATTCTGTATACGCTGCCTGTTCTGTCGCGCATCGCGATGTCGATCTCGATATCCTTCCCGACCCTGATGCCCGCGCTTTCCATCGCGTTCATACTGGCGGACATAGCCAGTTCGGGCGTGTTGTTCTCGCCGCTCAGATGGCCCAGGATCACATGGCGCGTGCCACCTTCAAGCAGCGCGGAAAGCGCTTCCGCGCAGGCCTGATTGCTCAGATGCCCGCGGTCCCCGAGAATGCGCCGCTTCAGCTGCGCGTTGTAATTCGGATTATGCTTCAGCATTTCCGGATCGTGATTGCTTTCCAGCAGAATCAGATCGCTGCCGGCAATATACCGGTAGACGTCACCGGAAAAATGGCCGAGATCCGTCGCGACGGATACGCTTCTGTGTCCGCCGAAAATTCTGTATCCGACAGGTTCGGCGGCATCGTGCGGAATCCGGAAAGGAACCAGACCGGCCGATCCGATGCTGAATTCCGTATCGGCGGCGATCTCCCTGCGCAGATCGTCTCTTACGGTACCGATCTTCTCAGCCATCGCTCGCCATGTACCGGATGTCGCGTAGACCGGTATGCCGTATCTGCGCGCCAGTATACCCGCGGCTTTGATATGATCGCTGTGCTCGTGTGTGATCAGAATTCCGCTCAGCGTTTCCGGTGACGCGCCGATCGTCCGCATCGCGTCACCGATCTCGCGGCCGGTCCTGCCGGCGTCAATCAGCAGACGCGTCGCCCCGCACTGCACAAACAGCGCGTTTCCGCTTGAACCCGAATACAGCGGGCAAAAATACATTTCCATCTTTATTACACATCCAGATGCTTCGCGACCCGTTCGTTTTCAGGCGGCGGTGTCATATAATCAGGCCCGAAGAGGGTGGTCAGCACCTCATCGTAACGGACCGGAATCAGGCATTCAATATCCTCAAAAGGCGCTTTCATCTTCTCCGCGAACTGGTCCGGATGCCATACATGCGTCATCAGCTCAAAAGCGCCGTTGGACATATGCAGGTCATTGCCTTCCTTAACAGCTGTTGACACTTTTTCATAGCGTTTCGCCTTCCACGCGTAGCTGAAGGGCATACCCATTATTTTCGTTGTCCGCAGCAGGATACGGTTCTTCAGGTTGAAACGGCTGTAATCCGTATTTTTCTTCATCATGCCCTGCAACAGGTGCAGATGCAGCAGATGCGCTTTCCGGCGGATACCTTCCGGCGGAAGCGGATCAAGAATGAAAAAATCGGTGAACGCGGCCGCCTTCTCCGGATCCCTGTTCATTACACGCGGTGTCCATGTGTCCAGATAAGTCAGCTCAAAGCGGCTGTCGCATTCCTTCGGATACACTTCGCGGAAACGGGTGAATTCGGGCCGTGTCATCAGCAGGTCCACATCGTCATCCCACGGAATGAACCCCCTGTGACGCACACTTCCAAGCAGCGTTCCGCACATCAGGTTGTATGAAATCCCGTGCCGGTCGCATACAGCGGTAATATCCCTCAGCTGATCCATCAATTCCTCATGAATCTGCTCAAGCGTCAGTTCCATCCGGTTTCACTCATCCTTTCAGCCACGCGGCGGTCCGGTCACAGATCGCTTTCGCGTCCATTCCGTACACACCCCGAAGATATTTCTGGTTTCCGACAACGGATGTATACCGGTCATCCAGCCCGATCCGGCGAACCCTGCAGCCGTTTCCGCTTTCAGCCAGCACCTCGCATACCGCGCTGCCGAAGCCGCCCGTCACATTGCCTTCCTCCGCGGTCACAATCAGGTCAAACCGCCGGCTCAGTTCAAGCAGCTTATCCCGGTCAATCGGCTTGAAGCACGGGAAGGAAACCACTTCAGCGCTGATTCCGCGCGCGGCGAGCATCTCCGCCGCGTCATATGTTTCGGTCAGAATGCCGCCTGTGCTCAGCAGCGCGGTGTCCGTACCGGCGCGCAGCGTCATCGCCTTCATGATGTCCGCGCCCGATATGTCATCCGTATGAACCGCCCGCTCATTGCCGCGCCCCAGCCTCAGGTAGCACGTTCCCCTGATCTTCATCATTTCCGGTACGGCAGCTTCCGTTTCAGCGGGATCGCCCGGCGCGAAGCATGTCACTCCCGGCATTGCGCGCAGTACGGGAATGTCCTCCGTCGCGTGATGGCTCATGCCGAGGCTTCCGTAGACAAATCCGCCTCCGACGCACACGATCTTCACATCCGCGCCGTGATAGGCGCAGTCATTCCTGATCTGCTCAAGCGGGCGGATCGTCGGGAAATTGCCGATGGAATACACAAATACGGTACGGCCCGTCGCGGCAAGACCGGCAGCCATGCCGACCATTCCCTGCTCGGCAATACCGGCGTTTATGATGCGGTCCGGATATTGTTCCCAGAACGGCTTCAGCACACCGAAGCCAAGGTCGCCCGTAATAATGACAACCCGGTCATTCACGGCAAACTCGCGCAGAAGCGCTCTTACAAAAGCATCTCTCACGGTCTGAGCGCCTCCAGTTCCTTCAGTGCCGCCTCGTATTCCTCACCCTGCGGCGTGCGGTAGTGCCACAGAATATCGTTTTCCATGAATGAAACGCCTTTGCCTTTCACGGTATCCGCTATGATAACGGTAGGATGACCCGTGCCGCGGTTTGCGCATGCCCGCGCGTATGCCGCACGGAGCGCTTCCGTATCATGTCCGTCCGTACGGATCACATTCCAGCCGAAAGCGCGCCATTTGTCTTCAAAGGGTTCAAGCGCGAGCGTGTCCGCCACCGTAAACAGGCTCTGCATATGGTTATAGTCGATCGTTACAATCAGATTATCCAGCCCGAACTGATTTGCCTGAAGCGCGGCTTCCCACACAGAGCCTTCATCGCACTCGCCGTCGCCCATTACGGTATAAACCCGCCACGTTTCTCCGTCCATCTTCGCGCCGAGCGCCATGCCCGTCGCGACCGGCAGCCCGTGCCCCAGCGAACCCGTGGAAACTTCCACACCGGGCACACCCTTGTGACTCACATGTCCGCTCAGTATGGAACCGTCCGCGTAGTGCGTCTTCAGCTGCTCCACCGGAAAGAAGCCGCGTTCCGCCAGCGCGGCGTAAACAGCGCTCCCGGCATGACCCTTGCTCAGAATCATACGGTCACGGTCAGGCATTTTCGGATCACGCGGATCCACATGCAGCACACCGGTGTACAGAACCGCGATAATTTCAGCCACGCTGAATACGCTTCCGATATGGCTTCCGCGGCTCAGATGGGACATTTCCAGTCCGTGCCGCCTGATCAGCCATGCCAGAACCTTCGGATCCGATACATCCGGCGCGCCGCCGAAGCCGGCGTGGGTCAGTGCTTCATAGTCCATCTGCAGAGTCATCCTCTTTCTTTCTTTTCGCGCGCCATATCCTCCGCCTTGCCGAATACGCCTGCCACGGTTTCAAACAGCAGCCTGCAGTCCAGGCCGAATGACTGTGTTTTCGCGTATTCCACACGCAGGCGGTTCTTTTCGGGCAGAATCAGGCGTTCAAAGTTCGCCACGGGATCTTCTTCACCGACGATCTCATCCTGCGCGATATATACAATACTGCTTCTGTCCGTGATGCCGGGACGCACCCACATAATGCATTCCTGTTCCGCAGTGTACCGCTCTGTATACAGCAGCAGTTCGGGCCGGGGCCCGACGAAGCTCATCTCGCCCCTGATGATATTGAATAACTGCGGCAGTTCGTCCAGCTTCAGCCGGCGCATTACACGGCCGGCCCTCGTCACACGGTCGTCATTCTTGGCGGTACATCCGCCGCTTTTATCGGCATCCACCACCATACTGCGAAACTTCCATATCATAAAAGGCTGATTATGGTATCCGCCGCGAACGGCTTTATACAGCACCGGCCCCTCAGAATCCAGCTTCACCCATATTGCCAGCGGAATCATCACAACCGATGCCGGAATCAGAAGGATCAGCGCGAGAATCAGATCCAGCGCGCGTTTGACAACATGACTGTAAAAAGGGTGGCTCAGCGGTCCGTCCCAGTAAGGTTCATCCGGCAGTTTCTGCCTCTTCATCATCATTCACCCCGTTTTTCGCGCTGTACTTTCAGTCCGGCACGCGTATCGGTGTCCGGATTCAGTTCAGCCGTTCCAGCAGTTCATACAGCCGTTCCAGCTCATCCCGTGTTCCGTACTGCAACACAATCTTTCCTTTATTAACGGACCCGGTAAGCGTTGACCGCATTCCGGTTTTTTCCAGCAGGCGTTCTTCCAGTTCTTTCAGTTCGGCCGGAAGCTCCTTGCGGTGTTTTTCAGCCGGCCGGACATTTTTTTGTTCCGCGGCAAGCTGTTCAAGCGCGCGTACACTCAGCCCGTCAGCCACGGTTTTTCTCGCGAGGCTGATTTTCCGCTCATCGCTTTCCAGACCCGCGAGCACTCGCGCGTGGCCCGCGGACAGTAAACCCTGCCGCAGCAGATCCGTCACTTCCGGCGGCAGCGTCAGCAGGCGCAGAAGGTTTGCCACGGCGGGGCGGCTTTTTCCGAGTCTCGCGGATACCTTTTCCTGCGTGTAGCCGCACTGCTGCATCAGAGCCTTCACGCCCTGCGCGGCCTCAAGCGGATTGAGATCCTCGCGCTGCATATTTTCAATCAGCGCGATTTCCATCTGTTTGATCACATCCAGGTCACGCACGATGCACGGCACCGTGTCCATACCCGCGGCACGGCTTGCGCGATAGCGGCGTTCACCCGCGATAATCCTGTAGCGCCCGTTTTCGGAAGGAGCGACAAGCAGCGGCTGCAGAATGCCCTGATCGCGAACAGACTGCGCGAGCTGGCTGATTCCCTCCTCATCAAAAGTACGTCTGGGCTGATCCGGGTTCGGATCGATTTCATCCACTGAAATCTCACGGACTGAGGTACCCCACGTTTCTTCCGTTTCCGGCAGCAGTGAGTCCAGACCTCTGCCCAGACCGTGCAACTTTTTCGCCATGTTTATCTCCTGTTCCTTTCAAGCAATTCCTGTGCCAGCGCGCGGTAAGCGATCGCGCCGGCTGAACGGGGGTCATAAAGATGAATGGGCTTCCCGAAGCTGGGTGCCTCTCCGAGCCGGACGTTCCGCGGAATCATCGTCGCGAAAACCTCCCTGCCGAATGCCTTCTTCACTTCGGCAACAACCTGCAGGCCGAGGTTTGTGCGCCCGTCCAGCATTGTCAGCAGTATGCCCTCGATGCCCAGCCGCGGATTGATGCCCCGCTGAACCCTGCGGATTGTGTTTCTCAGGCTTGTCACACCTTCCAGCGCGTAATACTCGCACTGAATCGGAATCAGTACCGTATCCGCTGCCGCGAGCGCGTTGAGCGTCAGCAGGCTCAATGACGGCGGACAGTCGATAAAGATGAAGTCGTATTCGTTTCTGACCGGAGCAAGCACCTTTTTCAGGAAAAACTCACGTTCCTGAACACTTACAAGCTCCACCTCCGCTCCGGCGAGGCGGATATCGGTTCCGAGCAGCTGCAGCGTTTTGATTTCGGTCTGCTGCATGCATTTCCGAATCTGCGCGCGTCCCATCAGGACGTCATATACGCTGTTCTTCTCCCCGACCTTCAGTCCGAAGCCGCTGGTTGTGTTTCCCTGCGGGTCCAGGTCCACAATCAGCACCTTTTTCCCGCTATCCGCGACTGTGGCGGAAAGGTTCACGGCAGTCGTGGTTTTTCCCACGCCGCCCTTCTGATTGGCAATCGCAATGATCTTGGCCATTTTCACCCTCCGGCTGACCTTTCGAAAAATCCGTACACAAAATACAGACGTACATACATATACAGAATACATTATAGCGATTTGCCCCCTGTTTGTCCACATCGGATTCTGTGGTCCGTCCAACCCCTTTTTCATTGCTTTTCCGTTCATAACGATATATAATATAGTAAGAATAATTGAATTCACGGAGGTGTCTCGGATGATCGCTCTCGCGTGTGACCATACCGGTCTGCAATTGAAGGAAGAAATGAAGAAAATGCTTGACGGAATGGGGCTGGAATGGAAGGATTTCGGAACCAATGAGTCCGTTTCCTGCGATTACCCCGTGTACGGCTACCGTGCCGCAAAAGCCGTAGCCGACGGCGAATGTGACCGTGGAATTCTGATCTGCGGAACAGGCATCGGTATCGGTATCGCCGCGTCCAAGGTAAAAGGCGTGCGGGTCTGCACCTGCAGTGACGTATACAGCGCCGAACTGAGCAAGCGTCATAACAACAGCAATATTCTCACCATGGGCGCGCGTGTGGTCGGGGTCGATCTGGCGAAAATGATTGCCTTCCACTGGCTCACGGCTGAATTTGAAGGCGGAAGACACCAGCGCCGTGTCGATATGCTCACAGCCATTGAAAACGGTGAAGAGCTCTGATCTGAGAGGAAGTTAACGCATATGATCGCGCAACTACCGCCGATGGGCTGGAACAGCTGGGACTGTTTCGGCGCGGCCGTTACGGAAGAGCAGGTTCTCTCCAATGCTTCGTTTATCGCCTCCCGGCTGAAGGAATTCGGCTGGGAGTATGTTGTCGTGGATATCGAATGGTTCCAGCCGACAGCGTCAAGCCATGAGTATGAACCGTTCTCGGATCTCGTCATGGACGGATACGGCCGGCTGTTGCCGGCGGAGAACCGCTTCCCGTCTGCGTCCGGCGGTGCCGGTTTCGCGCCTTTGGCCGCCGCGATTCACGGAATGGGGCTGAAGTTCGGCATTCATATCATGCGCGGGCTGCCCCGTATGGCCGCTCACAGGCATCTGCCGGTTGAGGGCAGCGCTTTCACCTGTGCGGACGCTGCCAACCCGAACGACATCTGCGCCTGGAATCCGGATATGTACGGTCTGAAGTGTGACCGTCCGGCCGCCGCGGACTACTATGACAGCATCTTCAGGCTGTATGCCTCCTGGGGTGTCGATTTCGTGAAGTGCGATGATATTGCCCGCGAATATCCGCGCTGCGAGCGTGAAATCGAGCTGATCAGCGAAGCGCGCGACAAATGCGGGCGCGACATTGTGCTGAGTCTGAGCCCCGGTCCCGCGCCGCTTGAACACGCGGAGCATCTTAAGCGTTACGCCAACATGTGGCGGATCACAGATGATTTCTGGGATGACTGGCGTCTTCTGCTGAATATGTTCGAACGCGCGGAAAAGTGGTGCGTTCACGCCGGGCCGGGGCACTGGCCGGACGCGGATATGCTTCCCGTCGGCGCGCTCCGGCAGGATTACAGCAAGCAGGACAAGACCCGTTTCACGCGGGAGGAGCAGCGTACAATGATGACGCTTTGGTGCATGATGTCCTCTCCGCTGATGATCGGTGCCGATCTGCCCTCGTCCGACGAATACACGCTCTGGCTGCTCAGCCGGCGCGAAGTGCTGGAAATCGGGCGCTGCAGCTGGTGCGCGCATCCGCTGTACCGCAGCGATAAGGAATGCGCCTGGATCGCGCCGAAAAAGAACGGCAGCGGCTGTTATCTGGCAATCTTCAACCTGAGCGATGAGGACCGGAATGTTTCATGCGGTGTTTCAGCGCGTGAGCTGTGGTCCGGCGATACAACCGGCTCGGTTGTGCTGCCGCCGCACGACGCCGCCGTCTGGTATATCGAAAAAGGAGGCCCCTCATTTGGCTGAGCATCATTGTTCACTTTGTCATATCGGTCTTGAGGACCTGTCCGTCCGCCGCGGCGGTCAGGTCCTGCTGCATGATATCAACATGCATATTCACTGCGGTCAGCTCACAGTGCTTATCGGGCAGAACGGCGCCGGCAAAACAACGCTGATCCGCGCGCTGCTGGGGGAGCTGCCGCACGGCGGCTCCGTCCGTCATCTGGACGGACAGAACCGGGATATTCCGCATGTACGGATCGGTTATGTACCGCAGAATCTGCAGTTCGATAAAGAAATGCCGGTCACCGTATCCGACTTCATCGCCGCCGCTTTCTCGCGCCGGCCTGTATGGAGCGGAATCAGCAAAAAAACGCGCGCCCGGGTAACAGAGGTGCTTCAGGCTGTGGATGCCGGAGATCTGGCCGGCCGCCGGCTCGGTCTTTGTTCCGGCGGAGAGCTTCAGCGCGTGCTGCTCGCGCTTGCCATTCATCCGGCGCCCGATCTGCTTGTGCTGGATGAACCGGTCAGCGGTGTGGATCAGAACGGTCTTGAACTGTTTCTGGATACCGTGCTCCGGCTGAAGGAATCCCACCATATGGCAATTCTGCTGGTCAGCCATGATCTCCGCCTTGTCCGCGAATACGCGGATCATGTGGTTCTGCTGGATAAAACCGTTCTGTGTCAGGGCAGTGCCGAATATGTGTTCGGCTCCGATGAATTCAATGCCGTTTTCGGGCGCGGTGACGGGGAGGTGGCGAACTGATGCAGACAATATACGCGCTTCTCGACGCGTTGCTTCCGATTGAGGCATTCCAGTTCACATTCATGAAAAACGCGTTTCTGGCCATTCTCCTGCTCACGCCCCTGCTGGGGTTGCTCGGCACGATGGCCGTCAACCAGCAGATGGCGTTCTTCTCGGATGCTCTCGGTCACAGCGCGCTGACCGGCATCGGTCTGGGTATGATTCTCGGTGTCGGCAATGATCTTGTCAGTATGCTGATTTTCGGTATTGTCTGGGCACTTCTGATTGTCCGGATCAGGCAGACCGGTTCCTCCTCAGCGGATACCGTTATCAGTGTTTTTTCCTCCACATCAATCGCCGCCGGGCTGTTGATTCTGGCAAAGGGCGGCAAATTCGCCAGGTACTCCTCCCTGCTGATCGGTGATGTGCTGGCCGTTACCCCGTCTGATCTGTTATGGCTGCTGATCGCGCTCATCGGCGGTATTGCCCTGTGGTGCGTCATCTACAACCGGCTGTTGCTCACGGGTATCAACAGTTCACTCGCCGCGTCGCGCGGAATCCGCACACGGCTGATAGACGCGGCTTTTGTTGTTCTGGTCGCGGTTGCCGTCATGCTTGCGATCCGCTGGGTCGGAGTCATGCTGATCAATGCCCTGCTGATTCTGCCGGCCGCCGCCGGTCGCAATCTTGCCACAGGAAGCAGGCAGCACGCGCTGTTCAGCGTACTGCTCTCGCTCACAAGCGGAATTGCCGGTCTGTTGTGCGCCTACGCGTGGGACACAAGCGCCGGAGCGGCTATTGTGCTGTTCGCGGCCGCGTTCTACGGTCTGAGCCTGCTGGTCCGCGCGCTGCGCAAACGTTGAACCGCGTTACCGGTATACTGTCCGATGAAAGGAGGCACGGCATATGCTGACGGACAGAATCCTGATGATCCTGCGCGCCGGCAGCGCGTCCGAAACGCTTGACACACTCGAAAGCGCTTTTGCCGGTGCCCTTCTGAAAAAGCGTCTTTCCTTCGGTCTCCTGCTGGATGAAGCACCTGACCCGGCCATGCTTGAGTTGCTTTCCGCGTATGGAAATATCCGCTATATGACGGAAGGCGGCGCGCCCTGCACTTCACTGTGGCAGGGTGAAAAACTGATCTTTACGGCCGCGTCTTCCGTCACCTTTCTCCCGCAGTGGGATATGTCCGTCCGGTATATGCTGAATCAGCTCAGCCGGTCCGGTATCGGCAAACCGGTTCTCACCGGGCTTCCTCCTCTGGAAGACGGCGCGGTCGACGCGTTTTCACCGGTCGGAATCGGCTTCGCCGGGAAAGACGGAACGCTTACGTTCCGCCGCGGCACGCCGTTTCTGCGCGGCAGGGAACCGATGCAGGCCGCCGTCGCGGTCCCCGGTTTCTGTTGCGCCCCCTCCTCGCTTTTCCGTCTTCATGAGCAGCAGCAGAACACCGCGCTCGCGGTAACCGCTTTCCGTAACGGCTTTGAATGCTATACGCCCCAGATACTGATCGCGCGTTCCGGCAGTGATCTCCTGCCGGAACCGTTGATCCTCCCGCGTGAAGATGCGGACCGTTTCGGAAAACGTTTCGGGCTGAACACCGAAAGCGGTGTTCTGAGCGGTCAGGCGCGCACAGGCTGCCATACGCCGGATCTTTCATGGCCGGAGAAAACGCCTCTCCTGTCCGGGCTTCGCCGTTTCAGTTCAGCCTCACTGAAAACAGCCGCCTCCGACATAAGTCTGTTCTGTATCACAACACTGCTGGATGACTGTGCCGATCCGGATCTGACCCCGGAGGAATCCTCAATTGCTTTCCGGCGTCTCGCCTCGCTGAACAATCTGGTTCTGCTGTGCTATACAAATACGGTTTATGTGGAAACAGCGCGCCTCAAGCACCCGAATGTGCTTGAATACCGTGACGAATACGGCATTCCGGTGCATTATCGGCCCGGAAAAGCGCAATACGACGCGTTTCTGCGTCTGAGCCGTCCGTTTTTGCTGGCAAAGTCAGCGGAACGCTTTCCGGGTCACACGCACCTCGCGTGGGTCGATCCGGACTGTGTACCCTATCCGCCGGATCCGGACACCGTTCCCGATCTGACCTCATTCTGTACGGACCGGATTGTCATCGGTACGGTCGACGGCGATCCAGATCTTTCAACGGTCATCATTCCGGAGCAGCTGCTGAGCGCGCTTTGCGGCGAAATCTGCCTGATCTGCGGCACAGACAGCCGTCTTGTTTATCAGCTTCCGCCGGAGAAAGATCTCTGGAAACGGCTGATTGACGAACACCCTGACCGGTTCACGCTCATTCCGGTCACTGAAAAGCACGGATTGATGGCGGCAATGCTCGGCGTCGGACAGACACGCCCGCGCCGGCGAAACAGCAAAGAATAAAAAGCCCCGCCGCGCGTTACGCTTTCCCTGTATGCTTCCGTACAGGCGGACCGTTACGCGCGGTCGGGACTTCTTTTTTACTTTTCAGTCATCCAGCGGGGCGGCACGTCAGGGCAGGATGTATATTTCTTCGCCGCGCGCGCCTCAGCATAGCATCCGCATTTCGCGCAGGTGCCTGCGTTCAGATATTCGCATGCCCGGCATACCGCAAGCCTTTCACGGTATACAGTTTCACCGGTCCGTATATCCTCGTCAAGCGATTCGATATACTCACGCACAAGCTCATACAGCGGCCGCCGGTCCGCCATATCCGCGAGCAGGCACCGCCGGCAGATTCTCGCTCCGCTGTCCATATATTCAGCGCAGCGTCAGCTCGCACACTGAGCATGCCGGCATGGTCAGTTTCACGGTTTTCTCAGCTGTTACGGCAATACCGTCCAGCGGCCGGATGCACACGGGGCTGGCGTCAAAGTCATTATACGCACCCATATCGCCCGCAAGCACACGGCCGGATGCTTCCGTAAACGCGAAGTCGGCGGGATCCACAGTGATCTCTTTCTCATGATCCGGATCCATGTTGCTCACGGTTACGGTCATCACGCCGTCCTTTACCGAAGCGGACGCGGATACCGGGCTGATGCCGAGACCTTCGACTTCGCCGGCATCCGTAATGAAGGTATCGGCGTGCTTCGCATCATGATGCGCCTTATACAGCGCGAACACGTAATACGTGGGGGTCAGAACAATCTTCTCACCCTCGGTCAGGATCATCGCCTGCAGCACATTCACGGTCTGCGCGATGTTCGCCATCACAATACGGTCACACCGGTCGTTGAAAATATTCAGCGTCAGCGCGGCAACCTGCGCGTCGCGCATGGTGTTCTGCTGATACAGGAAGCCGGGATTTGTTCCCTTCTCCACATCGTACCAGGTGCCCCACTCATCCACAATCAGACCTACGCGATGTTCCGGGTCATACCTGTCCATCACCTTCAGGTGACCGTCAATCACGGCCGAAATATGTTCCGCGTTCCGCAGCGTCAGCATATAACGTTCTCTGCTGAAACCGGTCGCCGGTCCTTTGTCCTCCCAGGGACCCGGCACGGTATAGTAATGCATGGTCAGCCCGTCCATGTACCTTCCGGCGTTTTTCATCAGCACTTCCGTCCAGTTCACGTCACCGCCGTTCGGGCCGCAGGCGATCTTGTACAGTTTGTTTTCACCGTAGTTACGGCAGAAGGTCTGATATCTGCGGAACTCGTCCGCGTAGTATTCCGGGCGCATGTTGCCGCCGCAACCCCAGTTTTCATTGCCGACGCCCCAGAAACGGACACCGAATGGTTCCCTGCTGCCGTTTGCCCAGCGTTCACGCGCGACAGTTGAATCACTGTCCGAATTCAGGTATTCAACCCACTCGCTCATCTCCTGCACGGTTCCGCTGCCCACATTGGCATTTACATAGGGTTCGCAGCCGAGCTGCCGGCACAGTTCCATAAATTCATGCGTACCGAAAGAGTTATCTTCCGTAACGCCGCCCCAGTTCGTGTTGACCATGCGTTTTCGGTCTGTGCCGATACCGTCGCGCCAGTGATACTCATCCGCGAAGCATCCGCCCGGCCAGCGCAGTACCGGAATCCCGATCTCCTTCAGTGCGTCAACCGCTGCTTTCCGCATACCGTTTACATTCTCAACCGGACTGTCCTTGCCGACAAACAGGCCGTCATAGATACAGCGGCCCAGATGCTCGGAAAAATGTCCGTAAAGGTTTTTGCTGATTGTTCCTTTTCCGCGGGATACATTCACCGTGATTTTTGCCATAGATGTTCCTCCTGTGCTTTCATGTTATAAAACGGATCTCCGTTCAGCGGGAGATCCGTCAAAATACATCAGTATGTTACACAAGCCTGATACCGGTAGCCGCCTGCTCGGCATTGTACCGCTTGATCAGCGCGTGGATTCTGTCATACGGGTTCAGCAGTTTGCTGAGGCTGCGGTCATGGTTCAGCGTCGCGATGATATAGGAGATATATTTGCTCATGTCGGCTTCCACAAACCAATCACGCGCGCGCAGCTCGGGTGTGCGGTAGGTCAGGTTGGTGGAAATGACTCTGTCAATAATGCCTTCCGCGTATGCTTTGTCATAAGCATCAAGCCCGTTGGTGAACAGTGCGAAGGTCGCGGCGGCAAAAATGCGGTTTGCCTTGCGCTTCTTCAGCTCACGGCACAGGTCAATCACCGATTCGCCTGAAGAAATAATGTCATCGGCAACAAAGATATCTTTGCCTTCAACATCATCACCCAGATATTCGTGTGCGATGATGGGATTGCGTCCGTTCACAATGCGGGTATAGTCTCGCCGCTTGTAGAACAGGCCCATATCCAGCCCGAGTACTGACGCGTAGAAGATGTTCCGGTCAATCGCGCCTTCGTCAGGGGATACAATCATCAGATGATCCTTGTCAATGTGCAGCGTCTTGTCACGCTTGAGCAGCGCTTTGAAAATCTGATAGCTCGGCATCACACTTTCGAAACCGGTGGTCGGAATCGCGTTCTGCACACGGGGATCATGCGCGTCGAACGTAATAATGTTGCTGACGCCGAGTGATTCAAGCTCCTGCAGTCCAAGCGCGCAATCCATGCTTTCACGTGAGGCGCGGCGATGCTGACGGCTTTCATACAGCATCGGCATAATCACGCTGATCCGCTTGGCTTTTCCGCCCATCGCGGCGATAATCCGCTTCAGGTTCGCGAAATGATCGTCCGGGCTCATCGGCACCTGCCGCCCGAACATATCATAGGTTTCACTGTACGCGCCGACATCACACAGGATATATATGTCGTAACCGCGTATCGATTCCTTGATCATGCCCTTGCCTTCGCCGTTTCCGAAACGGGGGCAACCGACTTTGATCAAAAAATCCTGCCGTTCGGCGCCTGGGGTTGTCCTCATATCGCCGGGCATGGATTCCTCTGTATGGTCACGCCATTTTTTGAGCCAATTGTTGACCTTCTCACCCATTTCCTCCGTTCCGGGCATCGCGATCAGACCGAGCGGACCGACAGGACATGTGAGAAAAGACTCCGAGTTCCAGGTACTGACAAAATCAGTCATAGCAACCTCCCACCCGTTGGCTTTTTATCCGTCTGAATTATAACGCAGAAAATGGTTGTTGAAAAGGAACTTTTTGTATTATTTCCGAACCATTTTTACCAACTGGAGGATTATGTACGTTCAAGTACGGAAAGTATAAAAAAGGAGCGCGGCTCACAGCCGCGCTTCCCGACGGTATTATTTCTTACTGTGCCACAGCATCCACAATGGCAAGGACGACTTCCAGATCAACATACTCGCCGTCATAGGTTTCCTTATCCTTGATTCTGAACACCTTCACATTCAGCAGATCGCCTTCCTTCATCGCGCCGACGATCTCCTGCATCTGGCTCACGGAAGTGATAACGGTACCGTTCATCTCAACGATAATGTCATCGGCCTGCATGCCCGCGATCGCGGCGGGACCGCCGGCTTCCACCTCGCTCACATACACACCGTTCGGAATGGTACCGTCCTTGACCAGAGAATGGCTCGTGTTCACGCTCGTAACGGTGATGCCCATCCGGGGCTTGCCGACCAGAGTGGATTCCTCTTCCTGCGCTTTTTCCGCGGCCTTCGCCTTATGCTCGGCGTCCACGGTATCATTGAGCACATCCTCAATCAAAGGCTTCGCGGCATTGATCGGGATGCACATGCCGATGCCCTCGATTGTAGCCTGTGTGGAATAGGCGCTTCCGCTGTACTTCAGCGTCGGGATACCCATCAGCTCGCCGGTCACGCTGAACATGCCGCCGCCGCTGTTACCGTTGTTGATGGCAGCGTCCGTCTGGATCATTGTGTTCGTCACGGTTTCGCGCCGGCCGTACTTATCGTAGTTGGTGCTCGTGATATCACGGTTCAGGCCGCTCACGATACCGGCTGTCACAGTACGGGTAAAGGTTTCGCTCAGAGGGTTGCCGATGCAGATTGCCCAGTCGCCGACCTGCAGCGTGTCACTGTCACCCAGCGTTACGGGCGCAATCTTCAGTTCAGGCACGCTCAGTACAGCGATATCCACATTGCTGTCATACGCAACAGCCGTCGCGTCATACAGCGCGGGTTCATCCGTGCCTTCGGTGTACACGGAAACCTTCAGGGATGTGGCGTCTTCCACAACATGGTAGTTGGTCAGCACGTAGCCGTTTGCCACCACAACGCCGGAGCCGGTAGCCTTCAGCACTTCCTGCGTGGACGCGCTGTCATCGCCGTAGAAGTTACCGCGGTCATTGCCGTAGCGTCCGTTTCCGCCGAAGCCGAAGCCGAAGAAATCGTCAAAGTAGCTCGTCCAGTCATTGTTGTTGTAGTTGCTGTAGCGGACCGTCTGATAATTGTTGACGCCGACCACGCTTTCCCGGACCTGCGCGATGGCCTCCGTAAAGGGACTCGTCACCACAATCTTCGTTTCTTCCGCGGACGCTTCACGCGTCATCGTCATTCCGACGGCGGAACCCAGCATCACACATACAACTGCCAGCGCGATCAGAGCCGGCACACGATTCTTTTTCATTGATACTAACCTCCTTCTTGGTTTTCGCAGTGATTCTATCACGTGTTTTTGACATGAACATGAACATATTGTTAACAATGAAGAACAAAGTGTGAACCCTTACCCTACGTCAGTACCCGCCAGACCGGGTGCGTACAGGAACTCGCCGGACCAGCAGACCGTTCCCGCGATCATCTCCGCCTGTTCACCCTCAAAGAAGAAGCATACACTGCGGCACCCTGTATTGCTGCACAGCGTATTGACCATGCTGTAGCAGAGCAGCTGTTCATTCTCCGCGCCGTAATCGGCAATCGCCTGCCGGAAGCTTTCGGTCAGATTCACCGTAACAACGCCGTCGCAGACCTCAATCCCGAGAATATCCTCATCCGAAAGACCGGCCGGCATAACAGCCGAAGCGCCTTCCGCTGTCTCGCTTTCGGTCGGTCCCTCCAGCAGCGCCTGAAGATGAGCACCCGGGCTTTCCACCTGTTCGCCGGGAAATGCCCGTCTTATACTCATCAGCCTGTCCCCGGACCGGAAATACAGTGTCGCCTGCCCCATCAGATAAGGCTCAAACTGATTTCTTTTCTGCAATCCGCCCCGGAAAAGAACAGATCCGAACTGCTTGCTGTACAGGCTCGTCAGCAGTGTTTCGCCCACACGGATATTCAGCGCGGCGATTCCCGGAATAAATGAAGTCAGCGTATATGTCACGCCCGCGATCATGCATGCCATATCAATCCCGTTTCCGGCAAGCACGCGTTCAAGGTCATCGCGGAATGTCAGCGTGATCAGGCGTCCGCCGTCCTCCAGTTCGCTGGAAAGCGGTGCGTGCGTCATCAGGCTGTTCAGGTCCGGTATCGCGGGCACATCCTGCTGATACAGTGCGCCGAAAGACAGCGCGTCAAGCAGCGAGGAAGTCATCTGCTGCGGCGTCTGTCCGGCAAAGGATACGGTTCTTGTTTCCGGAATAATTCCGCTGCCGTCCGCGAGCGGAAAATACAGTGTACATAAGGAACTGAAAGGATTCAGGGACAAATCTCTCCCCAGCGGCGTTTTCTTCGCCTGCAGCTGCTCCCACAGTACAGGCAGATCCTCGCCGGGGCGCGCGTTCAGGCTGCCCATCGGAAGATTGCCCGTAATATCCGTTCCGATCGCCTGATCCGCCGAGAGAACATTCACATAGCTGATCTGCTCCAGTTCACACAGTGTCGCGGCAATCGCGAGCGACAGCGTATAGATATCCTGATAATCCAGCAGCAGTGCGGAAGAGGACAGGTTCACCGTACATACGCCGCCGCTCACCTCCACCGGATTCGTGCCGTACAGCGTAACCCCGGCATCGCCGCCGATCGCGTTCACCTGGTCATTTCCGTCAAACACGAGCAGCCTGCGCACAAGTGTTTCCGCTGTCTGTTCCGTATTCTGTGTCTGCAGGGTAATATACTGTGCCAGCAGATTCAGTCCGTCCTTGGACGGCAGATACAGCGCGTATGTGCCGTTATTGCCGGATCCGTGTTCGCCGTCCGGCGCCGCCAGATTCGTTCCCGCCGGCACAAGAGTCGCGGCGGCGCGGTCCGGCCTTGTTTCAATGCCGGAGCATCCGGTCAGCGTGATCAGCAGGCACAGGCTGAGAAGCACGCAAATTAACTTCTTCATCATCGTTACTCCTCCGGCCATGATGCCAGCATATCCATCGAAATGCGCCACAACCCGTTTTCACGGCAGAGGCGCACTGTTCCGGAACCTGTCTCCGCGACTCTGTTCCCGCTTGTCATCACCTTCGCCGTCACGGTAAATGTTGCTCTGTCGCCCGTGCTGTTCACGCTGCCGCCGGCGCATTCATAGGAAATGATCCGCGGCAGGGTCTCCATGCGTGTCACCATATCCTGATAGGATACCTTTTGTTCTCCGGATACGGGATCCTTTTCGGCAACATACAGATAAAGGCTGTTCCAGTTCCGCGTTTTGCGGTACTCCATCACAATGGCCATCACATTTCCGGGCGTAAGAAGCAGCGTTTCATCACGCTCCGCCGGAGTTGTCAGACCGGTTGTGTCTGAAGCGTCCATGTAATAGCTTTTCGGAAGTCTGAGGCCGGCGGTATTCCCTTCATCCTGTTCAAGCATCATCTGTACGCGGTCGATATCACAGTTTTCGGTCAGTGTGGCCACAATGCTCTGAATCGCCAGGCGCCTCCGCAGCGGCACTTCCCGGCTCCAGTAGGTATTACCGGCCCAATTTTCGGGTTCATCGGGCAGCCGGTTCATCAGCTCGCGGCTGAGCGTCACAAAGGCCGTACGACCGTTCACCGATACGGATACAAGCCTGGTGCCCGTCGGAAACACGGATGTCAGTATACCGCCGCGGCTTTCCGGGCCGTTCAGCAAAGCCGTCACCAGCATCTCCTCGGGTCCGGAATCCGGCGATACGTTCATAATCCGTTCCTCGGGCGCCAGATAGGGTTCCGTGCCGAAACGGAAATACAGTGTCGCTGTATTCCGGGAATACCGGTCCTCCGGAGCGTCCGCCGCGGGCAGTACAATTCCGGTTTCAGGCGTTACTTCCGCTGTCTTCTTCACAACAGCCGGGGAGCACGCGGAAATGGCGATGATCATCATAATCATCAGCAGCGCTGCTATGATTTTTCTCATCTTTCCGTCACTCCTCCCTGACCGGCAGCGTCACAGTAAACTCGGTTCCCTTGCCGGGTTCGCTTTCCACGGAAATCGTGCCGTCATGCAGGTGAACCAGCTGGCGTACAATGCTCAGGCCGAGTCCGGTGCCTCCGGTTTCGCGGGACCGTGCTTTATCCACCCGGTAGAAGCGTTCGAATATGTGTGCCTGATCTTCCGCCGGGATACCGATTCCGTTGTCTTTTACCCGCCATATCAGGCTGTTTCCGTTCTGCGCGAGCGAAACGGAAACCATACCGTTGTCCGGAGTGTATTTGATCGCGTTGTCAATCAGATTATACAGGATCTGCGCCAGTTTGGTCCTGTCTCCGTTCAGCACAAGACCGTTCGCGATATCCGTTGTTATCTGCTGACCGTGCGTTTCGGCCATCGGCGTCAGCAGATGCACTGTTTCCTGCGTCAGTTCGGTCATGTTGATGCGTTCCCGCTTCATATTGGCGGAATGATTATCCATCTTTGTCAGCGTCAGCAGGTCTGTGATGATTCCGGTCAGCCGGTCGATTTCGTGATTGATGTCCTGCATGAATTCCGTTCGCAGTTCCTGCGGCATTTCCGGCTGATAGATCAGATTCTCAAGCAGGATTTTCATCGTTGTCAGCGGCGTTTTCAGCTCATGGGACGCGTTTGATACAAACTGGTTTCTGGTCTTGTCCAGGCTTTCCAGCTGTGCTGCCATGGTATTATAGTTTTCCGCCAGTTCTCTCAGTTCACCGCTGCCTTTCACCGGTACACGCACAGACAGGTCGCCCTTCCCCATCTTACGCATCGTCCTGCTCAGGGCGGTGATCGGCTTGGTCAGAATCTGGCTGAGAATCAGCGCCAGAATCAGCGCGCCGGCAGCGACAACAACGAACACGCGCAACAGCTGCAGCTCAACATTGCGGATCGATTCCAGCATCTCGCTGATCCTGCCGACATACAGCAGCACGCCGAGCGTTCCGCGCGTACCGACAATTCGCGCCGTACAGTAGGCAACCATATCCGTTCCGTTTTCACCGCTCATGTCCCGCGCGTTTTCATTCCCGATTCTGTGAATCCCGTAGTCGGCGGATCCGCCTTCCGTAAGAATGGATACAACTTCCGGCAGTTCCAGCCGTTCACCGTTCATGCGCGCGAATGTGTCCGCCTGCACTTTTCCGCCGCGGTCAAGCAAAAGAAGGCGGCCTCCGAGTTCACCGGCGGACGCGTTCATTGCCTCATTCAGTTCTTCCACACGTGCATACTGAAAAAGCGGAGACAGGGTCGTTGCCAGCTTTTCGATCGCCAGGCCGTCCTCCCGGATCCGCTGTTTATACATATATTCACTGACCACACCGGTCAGGCTTGTTGCCGCCACACCGAAGGAAATACCCACAATGAGAAAAAAGGCCAGCAGGATCTTCCACCTGATGCCGGCCAGAAAGAAATGTTTAGTCCTGATCTGTGAAATAGTAACCAACTCCCCATTTGGTGAAGATGAACTCCGGCTTTGCCGTATCACGTTCAATCTTTTCCCTCAGGCGGCGAATATGTACGTCAACCGTACGCGCATCACCGGCATAGTCATATTTCCATACGGTTTCCAGCATCTGTTCACGGCTGAAAACCGTTCCGCGATTATTCACAAACATCTGAAGCAGATCGAATTCCTTGGCGGTCAGCTTGACATCCTTCCCCGCCAGCGTTACGGTACGCTTTACAAGGTTGATCTCCATATCATGCACACGCAGCGTCCTGCGTTCCTGAGGTACGCTCACATTGCTGACACGGCGGAGGATTGTCCTGATTCTCGCCTTGACCTCAAGCACATTGAACGGCTTTGTCATATAATCATCCGCGCCGTATTCAAGCCCGAGAATCTTATCCATATCATCGCCCTTGGCGGTCAGCATGATAATCGGCACTTCACTGTGCTCACGGATCCGCTGGCATACGGAAATGCCGTCCAGTTTCGGCAGCATTACATCAAGCAGGATCAGGTCAAAGCTCTGATTCTCAAATTTCATCAGAGCCTCTTCGCCGTCCATCGCGCTCTCTGTTTCGTATCCTTCCTGTTCAAGTGAATATTGCAATCCTTTCAGGATCAACGGTTCATCATCCACCAGCAAGATCCGCTTACCCATGATAACACCCTTCCGTAACGAATACTGCATAAATTTTACGATATTTTACTAATAATTGCAAGCATTATGTAAAATTTATTACAAAATATTAGACGTCATGATCAACTTTTCCTTCAAAATGTTATTTTTTTGTTTACTTCTTTCATCTGCGCCGTAATCCGGGGAGTTCACCGTTGTCTGTCTTCCGGTACCGGTATAATGGAGCGAATCTTTTTTCAAAAAGCTTTACATTTGCCGGAAGGTATGTTATTCTTTATTTGCAAATGATAATCATTATCATTTAGTAGAAAAGGAGCAGGCATCGTGGAGAGGTACAGCAAAAACCGTCAGGCCATTCTGGAATGCCTGCGTTCCACAAAGATTCATCCCACCGCGGGCTGGATTCTTGATCAGCTTCGTCCCGCCTACCCCAGTCTCAATCTGGCGACCGTTTACCGGAATCTGATCCGGCTCAAGGATGACGGTCTGATCCGTTCCATGGGTGACATTGCCGGGGAGGAGCATTTTGACGGTGATATTCAGCCTCACGCGCATGTAATCTGTACATGTTGCGGCAAGATCGCGGATATTCCGCTGACCGAAAGCATTATCAATCTTATGGAGTCGGCAGGCAGGCAGACCGGTTTTGAGATTCTTGCCTCTCAGCTCACAGGTCTCTGTCCGTCCTGCAGCGGATCCGAAAATCGAAAGGAGTAACCGATGGATCCCAAAGTCATGTATAAATTCACCTACGGGCTTTTCATTCTGACAGTGAACCTGAACGGGAAGGACAACGGATGCGTCATCAACACGGCCATTCAGGCCGCGTCAGGGCCCAATACCGTCTCCGTTGCCGTCAGCAAAGCAAACTTTACCCATGATCTGCTGATGAAAGCAAACGCTTTTACGGTATCCGTAATCAGTCAGGACGCGGATTTTGAACTGTTCAGGCGGTTCGGTTTCCAGTCCGGACGCGGCGCGGATAAATTCGCCGGTCTGACCGGTACCGTACGCACTGACGTCGGAACGCTGGCAGTCACCGCAGGCACCAACGCGTACGTTTCCGCCCTCATCCGTCAGCGGATCGACTGCGGAAGTCATACTCTGTTTCTGGGCACCGTAACTGACGGGAAAGTGCTTTCCGGTGTTCCTTCCGTCACATACGGTTATTATCAGGAGCACATCAAACCGAAGCCTCAGGCACGCGTTGAAAACGGGAAGACCATCTGGCGCTGTACCGTTTGCGGTTATGAGTGGGAGGGTGATGAACTTCCGCCGGATTTCATCTGTCCGGTCTGCAAGCATCCGGCGTCGGATTTTGAAAAGGTCGGTAATTCCGTGCAAAGCACGGCTATGAATATATCTCATACCGAAGCAAAAACATCTTTCAAGGAGGAAAAGCAAATGAAGTACGTATGTCCTGTCTGCGGTTATGTTTACGAGGGTGACAATCCCCCCGCCGAATGCCCCGTGTGCCACATTCCCGGCGATAAGTTCATCGTTCAGGGTGAAGACAAAACCTGGGCCGCCGAGCATGTAATCGGCGTCGGCAAACAGTTCCCCGCGGATGTTCCCGAAGAGGTAAAAGCGGAAATCATCTCCGGTCTGAAAGCCAACTTTGAAGGTGAATGCACTGAAGTCGGAATGTATCTGGCCATGGGCCGCGCCGCTGCCCGTGAAGGCTATCCGGAAATTGCCGAATACTGGAAGACAGCCGCTTTCGAAGAAGCTGAACATGCCGCCAAGTTTGCCGAGTTGCTGGGTGAAGTAGTCTCCCCTTCCACCGAAGAGAACCTGAAAGTCCGTGTTGAAGCCGAAAACGGCGCCACCGCCGGCAAGACCGCTCTGGCCAAGCTCGCCAAGCAGTACAACCTCGATGCCATCCATGACACCGTGCATGAAATGGCCCGCGACGAAGCCCGCCACGGAAAAGCTTTCGAAGGCCTGCTGAAGCGCTACTTCAACAAGTAAGAAAAGCCTTATAAATCAGAGGATCTCAAGAGAGATGACCGAAACGGCCGTCTCTCTTTTTGTTGCGGATTGACCGGCTGCGCGGAAGACCGGATAGCCCGGATTTTAAGTGAAGACGTATAAATTCTCCTGTCCTTGCCGTATCAAACGCGGTTTATATTGTTATTTCCGAACAATCTTCGTACTTGCAATCCAAATTATACGGGCGTAATATTAAAAAGGTTATGCATAGACATGAATCGGATGGAGGAGCTTGCAATGATTAAGTGGAACAATCTGGATCAGCTGTCTTCGTTTGAGGCGCTGAAAGCACTGAAGAATCATGTGTGTCTGAAGAACGCGCTGTCGGGTGAACAGGGTGCGGAACGTGCGCGCGCTTTCACGGTGCCGATGGCCGCCGGTCTTTCCTATAATTATGCCGCCAAACAGGTGGACAATGATGTGCTTGATGCCCTGGCGGCACTGGCGGATGAAGCGCAGCTGACTGACAAGTATGAAGCGCTGCTTTCCGGCGAAGTCATCAACACCGGTGAAAAACGTATGGTTCTGCATCAGCTGACCCGCGGTCAGCTTGCCGGCAATGTCATCGCGGACGGCGTCAACAAGCGTGAGTTCTATCTGAATGAGCAGAAGAAAATCGCAGACTTCGCGGACGCGGTTCACAACGGGAAAATCACCAACGAAAGCGGTGAAAAGTTCACCACGGTTGTGCAGATCGGCATCGGCGGAAGCGATCTCGGTCCCCGCGCGATGTATCTCGCGCTTGAAAACTGGGCTGACGCGAACGAATGCCATTTCATGAACGCGAAGTTCATCAGCAATGTTGACCCGGATGACGCCGCGGCCGTGCTGCGTTCCGTTGATGTTGCGAAAACGATCTTCATTCTGGTATCAAAATCCGGCACCACACTGGAAACGCTGACAAACGAATCCTTCGTTAAGGACGCCCTGAAGAATGCCGGTCTGGACGCTTCCCGGCACATGATCGCCGTCACCAGCGAAACCTCTCCGCTGGCAAAAAGCAGCGATTATCTCGCCGCGTTCTTCATGGATGACTATATCGGCGGGCGCTACTCCTCCACATCCGGCGTCGGCGGAGCCGTGCTGAGTCTCGCGTTCGGTGCTGATGTTTTCAGCCGTTTCCTGGACGGCGCGGCTGAAGAAGACAAGCTTGCTCTTGAGCGTGATATCCGCAGGAATCCCGCCATGCTGGACGCGCTGATCGGCATTTATGAACGCAATGTACAGGGTTACGGTGCCACCGCGGTTCTGCCCTATTCCCAGGCGCTCAGCCGTTTCCCCGCTCACCTGCAGCAACTTGACATGGAAAGCAACGGCAAGAGTGTCAACCGTTTCGGCGAGCCCGTTTCCTATGTGACCGGTCCGGTCATTTTCGGCGAGCCCGGCACCAACGGCCAGCACTCATTCTACCAGCTGCTTCACCAGGGCACGGATATCATTCCGCTGCAGTTCGTCGGTTTCAAAGCAAGCCAGCTCGGTACGGATGTCAATATTCAGGGCAGCACCAGCCGTCAGAAGCTGTGCGCCAATGTAGCCGCCCAGATCATGGCTTTCGCCTGCGGCCGGAAGAATGACGATCTGAATAAAAACTTTGACGGAGGACGTCCTTCCTCCATCATCATCGGTGAGCAGCTGACACCCGAAGCGCTGGGCGCGCTGCTGGCCCACTTTGAAAACAAAGTGATGTTCCAGGGCTTTGTTTGGAACGTAAACAGCTTTGACCAGGAGGGCGTGCAGCTCGGCAAGATTCTGGCGAAGCAGGTGCTGGCGCATGAGACGGAAGGCGCGCTGAAGGTCTTCAGCGACCTGCTGGATATCTGATTGTACTAACCGTGTTTTTCGCTTGACTTTAGCACATTCATATGCTAAAGTTTCCGCATCAAACGCGAGGATGGAGACTTAAGTAAGCTCCCGGTCCTTTCCTCCAGAGAGCCGCCGGTCGGTGCGAGGCGGTGGAAAGCGGTTGCTGAATTACACTCCGGAGCGGCAAGCTGAACCCGTCACAGGCAGTAGGCACAGCCGGGGGCGCCCGTTAAAGCGCTGAGGATATGAAAGTATCCGAGAGGTCATTCGTCCCCGCGAATGATAAATTGAGGTGGTACCGCGGAAGTAATTTCGCCCTCAGTGTTCTTCAGGAACACTGGGGGCTTTATTTATCCGACGGACCCCGGAAAGAAGGCTTATTTATGGATCTGGTAATCAAAGTCGGTATGTTGGTCCTCTTCTTTGGCGTTATGATTGCTGTGGGTCTGTACTGCCGCCGTCATGCCACGGATGTCAACGGTTTTGTGCTCGGCGGCCGCGCTGTCGGTCCCTGGCTTACCGCTTTCGCTTACGGAACCTCCTATTTTTCCGCAGTGGTCTTCGTCGGTTATGCCGGTCAGTTCGGATGGAAGTTCGGCGTTGCCTCCACATGGGTCGGCATCGCGAACGCGGTGCTGGGTTCTCTGCTGGCCTGGGCCGTTCTGGGCAGGCGTACGCGCGTCATGACGCAGCACCTGAACTCCGCCACCATGCCGCAGTTCTTTGAGAAACGTTTCAACAGCAAAACGCTGAAGATTCTCGCGTCGGCGATCATCTTCATTTTCCTGATTCCCTACACCGCTTCCCTTTACAACGGTCTCAGCCGTCTGTTCGCGATGGCTTTCGATGTGCCGTATGAAGCATGCGTGATCGTAATGGCGCTCCTGACCGCTGTGTATGTCATTGCCGGCGGCTACATGGCAACAGCCATCAACGACTTCATTCAGGGTCTCGTGATGCTGGTCGGCATTGTGGCGGTTGTCGTTGCCGTGCTGAACGTGAACGGCGGATTCATGGGTTCCCTGACTGAGCTGGCAAAAATCAGCGATCCGGAAACAGTGAACGGCACCGTTCCGGGTATCTTCGCTTCCTTCTTCGGTCCGGATCCGACCAGCCTGCTGGGTGTCATGATTCTGACAAGTCTCGGCACCTGGGGTCTTCCGCAGATGGTTCAGAAGTTCTACGCGATCAAGAGCGAGAAGAACATTTCCAAGGGTATGATCATTTCCACCCTGTTCGCCGTGGTGGTTGCCGGCGGCTGCTACTTCCTGGGCGGCTTCGGACGGCTGTTCATGACTGACGCGGAAAGAATCGCCAATGGCGGCTTTGACGCGATTGTGCCCGCCATGCTCCAGACGCTGTCTCCCTTCCTCATCGCCGTTGTGATCGTGCTGGTGCTGAGCGCTTCCATGTCCACACTTTCTTCACTGGTTCTGGTTTCCAGCTCCACACTGACGCTGGACTTCCTCAAGGACCTGAAAAAGGAAAAGAAGATGGAAGACAAACAGCAGCTGCGGATCATGCGTGAACTGATCGGTGTCTTCATCGCGATTTCTGTTGCCCTGGCCATCTTCCAGTACAACAGCAAGGGAACCAATTTCATCGCTCAGATGATGGGTATCTCCTGGGGCACACTGGCCGGCGCGTTCCTGGCGCCCTTCCTGTACGGTCTGTACTCCAGGCGTGTCAATACCGCCGGTTGCCTGACCTGCTTCTTCTTCTCCGTGGCGGTAATGCTGCTGGATACGTTCTGCCCCTCCGTCTTCCCGGCAATCCTGAAGAGTCCCATCAACTGCGGTGCCTTCTGTATGCTCGCCGGTCTGATCATCGTGCCCGTCGTCAGCCTTGTGACAAAGAAGCCGGATCAGAACCTTGTAAACAGTGTCTTTGCCTGCTATGACCGCAAGGTAACCGTCTCCGTCAAGGATACCATCGGCGACGAAGAATAAATTCGGAATAATGCAACCGGGAATGACGTTCATACGCGTCATTCCCGGTTCTTTTTTGTTTCTTCACAGAAAGCCCTTTGGTCGACCCGCAGGCCGAAAACCCTGCACCTTCACGCGGATAATCGCAAAGTCCC
>JAKSQH010000022.1 GCA_024404245.1 Clostridia bacterium | reverse complement strand
CTTATCCGCGATATTTCCCCTGCAAGCAGCACAAAAGCTTGATAATTCCGTGTTTGAATGATATTATCGTTCATGTATGAAAAGAAGATTTCGCACTGAGGAAGCGGAACGGAAACGGAGTATATGATGGAGAAAAGCACCGGGAAGATTGTTAAGGACCTGACACAGGGCAATGTAATGTCACAGCTGTTTCTGTTCGCGATGCCGCTGTTCCTGTCCAACACGCTGCAGGCACTGTACAACCTGGTTGACATGGTTGTTGTGGGGCAGGTGGTCGGCGGTGCCGGCATGTCCGCCGTCAGCATCGGCGGCGATATGCTGCATCTGCTTACATTCCTCGCCATGGGTTTTTCGTCTGCCGGTCAGGTTATTATCGCCCGCCTTGTCGGTGCCGGCGAAATGAACCGGGTCAAAAAGATTATCGGTACCATGTTTACGGTTATGTTCTGCGCGAGTATTGTGATCGCGCTGGTCTGTTTCCTGCTGCGCGTACAGCTTCTGTCCGTTCTGAACACCCCGTCGGAAGCATGGGATTACACCATGGATTACCTTGTCATCTGTATCATCGGATTGCCGTTTATTTACGGATATAACATCGTTTCGGCTATCCTGCGCGGTATGGGTGACTCTAAACGCCCCTTCGTGTTTGTCGCGATCGCGGCGATCATAAACACCGTGCTGGATCTCTGGTTTGTCGCGGGGCTCGGCATGGGGCCGTTCGGTGCCGCGCTGGCCACGGTCATCGCGCAGGCGCTCAGCTTCATTGTTTCCGTTGTTTATCTCTACCGGCACAAGGAAGCGTTCTGCTTTGACTTCAGGCTGAAGAGCTTTGCCGTTGATCGGAAAGAGCTGGCGAATCTGACAGCGCTCGGCGTTCCGATGGCAATTCAGTCAGCCGCGATCAATATCAGCAAAATCGTCCTCACATCCTGGATCAACGCCGAAGGTCTCGCGTTCTCCGCGATGAACGGTATCTATTCAAAAACGCAGATGATTGTCAGCGTCATTTCAAATTCCTTCACCACAGCGGGCAGCAGCATGGTCGGCCAGACACTGGGCGCGAAGAAATATGACCGTGTGCCGAAAATCCTGCGTTGTCTGTTCTTTGTCGGCATGCTGATCGCCGTTGTGCTGACAGGCGTCATGCTCCTGTGGAGCCGTCCGGTTTTTGAGCTTTTCACCTCTGATCAGTCCGTGCTGGCGGAAGCGGCTATTCTTGTCGCGCCGATTATTGTCAACCTTTTCGGCAGCGGCACGCGCAATGTCGCGTTCGCGCTGATCAACGGCAGCGGCAACGCGAAACTGAACCTTGCCATCGCGTTGATCGACGGTATGATCAGCCGCGTCAGTATCGCCGCGCTGCTCGGATACGCGCTGAAAATGGGCTGTCAGGGGTTCTGGTTCGGTGACGCGCTTTCCGGTTTTGTTCCGATTATCGTCGGCATGACATATTATCTCACCGGTCGCTGGCGCCGGGGAAACACCGCCGCGTGAATGTGAAAAAGCTGCCGTACTCAGACGGCAGCTTTTCACATTTCTCCGTGGTATCAGTTTCTGGACTTATGTTTGTCCATATACATATTCTTATCCGCGATCCGGATCATCTCTTCCAGATCCCGGCCGGTTGACACGCACCAGCCGAGGCTGACCCGGCTCGTATAGGCGATCGGATTTTTCCTGTTACAGTCATCCACTGCCGCGTGGATCTGCCCGATGTATTCCTTGATTTCATCTTCCGATTTCACGCTGCATACCGCTACAAGCTCATCCCCGCCGTACCGGTAAACAAATCCGTCTCTGATCGGAAGTGCCTTCATCGCCTCAGCCACCATCACAATATAGCGGTCGCCTTCTTCGTGCCCGTATTTATCGTTTACCTTCTTCAGCCCGTCCAGATCGGCAAAGATTACGCCGGTCAGCATGCCCTGTTTTTCGGTTTTTATCTGCATTTCAGGCCATTTTTCACGCACCCCGGCGCGGGTCATCACACCGGTCAGACCGTCCGTTGTGCTCAATTTATCCAGTTTGCCCATGATCGTCCGCATGGTATCCTGACGCAGAACTGTTTCCAGCGCGTTGGAAATGATCAGTGAGAACATTGAAACAAACGGGTCATTCATGATCATATCTTCATCGTTGGCATATACGGCATAGCCAAAGCAACGCTCCTGATGATGCAGCGGCTGGAACATGTATACATTATACCGGTCATCTCTGGTATAGTCTTTCGGTATCAGGTCCGCCGTCGCGATCATACGCGGCGGCAGAAAACGTCCGTCTTTCCATGCCACAACCACGGACGTATTATCCATGTAGTCGGATATATCACGGCCGTACGGAATATTCTCCGCGACGTTGTTCAGCTCAAGCTGATATTCCTTTCTGTCACCTTTGATGCAGATATACATTTCTTTCGGGTTGATCATCGGGATAAATGCCTTCGCACCGTTCAGAAAATCATCATAATTATGCATGCCGGTCGCTTCCGCCATAAGCAGCTTCATAAAATGATGCTTGTTGTTCTGCCGCAGTCCGCGCGTGACATACATATTACTCAGCTGTACAGGATCAACATCATTCGTGTCGTTACAGCCGCATGAACCTCTGAATACGGTTGATCCCT
The DNA here is from genome assembly GCA_024404245.1 of Clostridia bacterium. Lineage (GTDB taxonomy): Bacteria > Bacillota > Clostridia > Christensenellales > Aristaeellaceae > Aristaeella. Next base: position 27,307 of record JAKSQH010000022.1, on the reverse strand, counting down.
CGATTGTAACACATTCCTGCAGGATTCCGTGTTTCACATAACCTTCCAACAGATCAAAAGCGGTGGCACCGCATTCCGTTTCGCCGCGTTCCACAGTTGTCAGGCCGGGCAGATGTATTGTCGCGAAGGCGGAGTTATCGTACCCTGTCACAATAACATCCCCGGGTACATCATATCCTGCTTCCTTAAGCCGGGTAATCGCGCCGAAAGCCATAAGATCGTTGGCGGCGACAAACGCGTCAGGCAGCCCGGTATGTTCGGAAAGATAGCGGTCAACAACATTATATCCGCTCATGTTGGTATAGTTGCCGCACTCGTAGGTTCTCTCATTAAACGGGATCTGGTAGCGCCAGCATGTTCTGGCTACGGAGTCAAGGCGCTCCGCGGCATCATTGTTTCCGTTCGGACCGGAAATGTAGAACAGTTCCCGTACGCCGTGGCGGTTAAAAAGGTGCTCGACAATGTTCTTCATGCCGTTTTCATTACCCATTTCAACGAACATAAAGCCGTCAATATGCACATTGATTGAGACACACGGAACCCCGGACGCCCTGATCCGTTCCGTAACCGCCTTTACTGTTTCGGCGTTGTGAATCGTATCCGGCACGAATATAACACCGTCAAAAGCGCTGAAGTCCGGTAATTTATAGATATTGTATTCCCCGTTCTCGTATTTGTTATTCGGCTGATAGTCCTCAGCATCGCCGACAAATAAATAAACCTGACCGTTTTTCTCTCTGGCTTTGCCAAGAATTCCGTCCACGATACGCCTCTGACTGTCAAAGACGATCTCACCGATCAGAACAGCTACACGCACCTCAATATCAACTCCGTTTTAATGTATCTGTATTATTTTCGACAGCCGGTCAGAACATCCCTTTGTTTTCATTGTATTTTGGTACATAATTTTTTTACCGGTCGCTGTGGAATGTGCCGGCGGCATTCTCCGTGAAAAAAGGAACCGCGACCGTGGGCACCAAAGCGCTCTCTCCGCAACGGAGAGAGCGCTTTATAAAGTCACTTGCGCGTCGGGTCAATTGGAAACATCTCTCCGGTTTCCGCAAACGGACCCGGAACAACAGAGCCCGGCTTGCGTTCATTCCCGTAATAGTCGGACTTAACCGGCTCCACCGGATCAACGCGCTTCACATTCGCCGGATCCTTCACAAACGCCATCAGTTCCAGCATTTCGGGGAATGCCATCGGCTGATCCTTCGCGTCCCCGAAGCGGATTGTGCCTTCATCACGGTCCAGTTCGATATCAAACCAGCCGTTTGCCCCGTTCATGTCAAACCCGTAGAATTCCTGCCAGGCATTCAGGTGCAGGCATACTTCGGGTTCCGGATACATCACGCGCAGATATCCTCCGACCATCCGCACAAACAGGTTACCGTCACTCTGGTTGTCCGCTGTCGGCATCACAATGGCCGCCTCGCCGCAGTCATAGAAAACATTGTTGTAAATCCGTGCTTTCCGGGATGTACCGCCGCGGTCGATGCCGGTGCGGAAGGGCACAGGCTTCAAATAATAACCGCTGTGACGGCACTTTGCGATCAGGTTATGAACGATAAACAGCCTGTCTGTTCCTTCACCGTAGATACCGTAACCGTTCACAAACTCATCCTCGCGCAGCTTATACCAGCCCTTGGAGCCGGGTTCGTCCGGAATCTTCGCGGGATCGAACCTGCCTTCCACATTCCATATAATGTTATTATCAATCAGGTTGATCCCGTCACGGGTGCACTCAATGAAAATCGCCTCACGCTGTTCGATACCGTCCAGGAAAAGGTTGGCCGTAATGCGGTTATTCACATTGCCGCAGTCCAGCCAGATATGATCGGCACGGAAGGTATTCCGGAAAATGTTCCGGCGGATCAGCGCGTCCACGCTGTTATGCAGCTTGATCGCGCCGGCTTCCCAGCTCAGCTCCATCTTCTGCCAGCCGGTTCCCTCAACAATATTGTCCTCAATCAGCATATGGGTCGCGAACAGGCCCGCGATACCGCAAACACCGGCATCCCTGATATGGCAGCGGCGTATGATCGAATGGCCGATCACCTGATCCGGAATCCGTTCATGATGCCAGCACTCATTACCGACATCGATTCCCACAGCGTTGCTCCAGTTGACTTCGCAGTCCTCAATAATCCAGTGATGACCGCGGTAGCAGCTGATCGCGCCGCGCTGCGGCACCGGTGCCCCGGTCGCGGCATGCTCACAGATCAGGCCGCTCACCCGGATATAATTCAGGAACGGAATTTCCGGAGCGAAGCACTGCTCACGCACGGTTATTTCAATCAAATGATTCCGGGGATCATCATCGTCCCTGAGACGGAAGTGAATTTTCTGTCCGTTCGCTTCCACCCAGTATGTATTCTCAGCCTTGCTCAGCTGGTTGTACAGCGCCACCTGTGTCAGCGCGACACCGTCACAGAAAACGCAGCCGCGTCTGTTCAGATAGGTGGTCATATCGGTCTTCTCATACTCAATGAACAGCCTGTCATGCAGGATATTCACCGCGCAGAAAGGATTGTATCCGCGGAACATATCCGGATCAAGATCATGCTCCCACACCTTCACCCCGGATACATCGGTTCTGGGACCGGGACCGCGCTGCAACATCCATCCGGTACTCGGAACAAAACTGTTCACTTCCTCGGACGCGCGCACAATCACTTTTCCGTCACCGAATGCCTCATAGGAGATCATTTTCTCCGGGCTTTCGCCGCCCGCCGCGGGGTGAACGCATTCGCGGTAAATACCCGCGTGGATCCGGATCCGCGTTCCGGGTGTCGCTGCCTTCGCCGCCGCGTTTATTGTCCGGAAAGGCGACTTCGCGCTGCCCGTGTTTTCATCCGATGCTTTGGGATTGTTACAATCCACATACAGCGTACGGTCATACTCGCGTTTTTTCTCCCAGAAAGCAAAGGACTTCCCGTTTGGCAGAATCGCGCTCAAATCTTTCTTCATCATAGGACAATCTCCTTTATGATAAATTTTCCATTGTGTATGAAAACAGCCGGTTCCGCTTTTCCCGTCACGCCATCTTCGTCTCATCCGCGTCCCGTGTCCGGTTCTGCCGGTATTGATTCGGCGTTGTGCCCATTACATCACGGAAGGTCTGTGTAAAATGGCTCGGCCCGGTAAACCCGACCTCGTAAGCGATCTCCGTCACACTTCGGTCCGTTCTGGTCAGCAGTTCCGCGCCTTTGATAATCCTGTAATGAATCAGATACTGCCCGGGCGTTTCGGAGGTAAATTTTCTGAACAGCTTCGCGCACAGCGTTTTTCCGCATCCGCCGGCGTCGGCGATATCCGTAAGTGATATTCTTTCCGTATAATGCTCGCGCACATAGCCAAGCATCGCCTTAAAGGAGGCGTCATATACGGATGACACGTGGGAATCGCTGAGCGCGGAGTGTAGGTTCCTGTAAATCAGGCGGAAAGCACGGTACGCGCACTCAATGATCTCAAGCTCATAGCCGTCCTCCTGCTCCTTCCGCATCAGCCGAAGCATATCCTCAATAATTTCACCGGTCCAGTCATCCTTTTTCAGTAATACATAGTCAATGCTTTCCGGCGAAATCAACGGTGCCAGATATTTCTGCTCAATGTACGGAGACGCCGAAAGATAGGACGGGTGCATAATCACATAACGGAATTCACATGACTCCCCGGCCGGTGAAAAGTTCGCGTGGATCCGTTTGCTGTTCACCATAATGCCTTCACCGTCATGCAGCACAATCTGCTTTCCGTTTACGGAATAATGGAAAACACCCTGCGTCACAATCAGATATTCTATCTCCTCATGCCAGTGTTCCTTCACCACATAATCCATTTCAACCGGACAGCAGGTGTGACCGACATAGCATAGAAAAAGCGGATTGTTATAATGCAGTTTTTGAACCATATCATTGATCATGTTATCTCTCGGTTCTGTCATAATGCCGCTCCGATCAAAGATATATTTATATATTCTTACCGTTCACGCAATATTATTCTCAGTTTTCGTACGATATTATTATATCGCGGATCATACGGAATAATCAAGTACCGCGGCGTATAATGGCAGAATAAACACACATATTCGCGGATACGGAAATTTTCCTTCACATGTACCCGCGAAAACAACGCCGGTTGTCAATAATGCGCGTTTTTTTCCGTATTTCTGTGCTATAATACGCGTTGTTGCCATTTACTGTAATCTGTCTTCGGGAGGATAAACCGTGAAATTCTTAGAACGCCATCCCCTGATCGTAGCCATAATTGCTACGCTGGGTTGCGGTTCCGCCGCTGTCATCGTCCGTCAGTCGGATGCTCCGTCCGCCGTTACGGCGGCACAGCGCCTGTTATGTGCTGTCATCCTTCTCTCCCCGTATGTCTGGGGGAAAAAAAGCACCCGTACCGAGATACTGAGCCTGCCCGTGAAAACAATCGTGTTTTCCGCCGTCAGCGGTGTTTTTCTCGCGGTTCATTTTTTCACATGGTTTGAATCGCTGAGGTTTACATCCGTGGCGAGCGCCACTGTGCTGGTGGCGACGGAGGTTATCTTTGTCGCCGTCGGTTTCCGCGTCATCCTGAAAGGGCAACTGGGCATCAAAGCAATCATCGCGATTTTGATCACGCTTGCCGGCAGCTTCGTGATCGCGCTGTCAGATTCCCGGTCGGGCGGAAGCAGTCTCCGCGGTGATATGTTCGCGTTGGTTGCCGCGGCCGCGATCGCCGGTAATACCCTGTTCGGCCGTGTTGTCCGCACCGGCACAAGCACCACGGTCTACACGTACATCGCGTACGCGTTCTGCGCGATCACGCTCTGCCTGATTACGCTGTGCTCCGGTCTGCCGTTCTTTGCCGGCGGATGGAAAACAACAGCCGTCGCGCTGGCGCTTGCCGTGGTCTGCACAATTCTCGGTCATTCCGCCTACAGCTGGTGCCTGAAGTATTTCTCACCCGCGTTTGTCTCCGCCACCAAGCTGTGTCAGCCGATCATCGCGTGTATCGAGGCAATCTTCCTGCTCGGTGAATTTCCCGTCGCGCTGCAGATCATCGGCGGCGTCATTGTGCTGGCCGGCGTAGTATATTATTCATTCATTGAGATGCGTAAAGAAAAGAAGAAAACCGGTTCCGTTCAGGAAGCCTGACTTTATCTTAAAAACACGGCCGTCCCGCGTTTCATTCATGCGGAACGGCCGTGTTTCGTTATTTACGGAGTTTGTCCCAGCGGTACCTCCACCGTGAATTCAGTTCCATCGTCTGCCTTGGAGCGCACCCTGATTCTGCCCTCATGCGCCACCACAATAATCCTCGCGATGCTCAACCCCAGCCCGTGACCGCCGGTCTCGGAATGTCTCGCTTTGTCACCGCGGTAAAAGCGCTCAAAAATACGCGCGATATCCTCCGGCGGAATGCCGGGACCCTGATCTGCCACAGATAGCCTGCAGAGCTTTTCGTCTGATGACAGACGCAGTGTTACCGTGCTGCCTGCCGGTGAATACTTCACCGCGTTGTCACACAGGATGCGCAGCACCTGCTTGATCATTCCGCGGTCCGCGTACAGTGCCGGATCGGAGGCCGGCCGCGCGAAAACAAATTTCGTCTCCGGGGTTACCAGTTCGGCTTCGCGGCAAACCTCGGCAAGCAGTTCACCGGGGCTGAAAACGGTTTTTTCCATCATCAGCGTCTTTTTATCATGCCGCGCCAGGAAAAGCAGGCTTTCCACAAGGTCCTTCATGCCTTCCGTTTCCTGTGAAATCGCGTTTATCGCCTCACTCAGCACTTCCGGATCATCCTTGCCCCACCGTTTCAGCATATCCGTGTATCCGCGGATCACGGCGATCGGCGTACGCAGTTCGTGGCTCGCGTCCGAAACAAACTGTTTCTGGCTGTTATAGCTCAGTTCAATCCGGTCAAGCATATCGTTGATCACGCCGGCCAGATCCTTCAGCTCGTTCTTGGTACCGGCCAGATTGATCCGGTTGGAAAGATTGTTTTCGGACAGGGTCGCGGCCAGTTCCGTAATCTCCCGTATCGGCTTCAGCACACGCTTGTTCAGCCGCGTGTTGTGCCGGAAAAAATACCCTTCGCGGAACAGATCCGCCAGCAGCACACCCGCCATCGCGACCGCCCAGTATATCAGCAGTGCTTTTTGCGCGGCATGTACGGAATACAGTGTTCCGTCCGCGGCGGAGTACAGAAATGTAACTTCGTTATCCCGGAAAAAGGAGGAAACAACGCGCGCGGTCTGCGGGAAAAAGCCGGTATCCGCCGCGTCATTCGCAAGGTTTTCCTCCGGCTCAATCATAAAATGCACAGGCGTGTATTCTTCCGTTACCGCCGGCACAGAGGCTGTCATCTCTCCGAGACGCGCGTTGAACGCGATGCCCGTCACCGCGCAGAATAAGGCGGTCACCAGCACACAGGCCGGCAGCAGCGAGCGAACCATCTGTATGCAGTAATGCGCGGCGATACGGAAGGTCAGGCTCAGCCTGATCCTGCTGACCCCGCCGTGCAGATTACCGCTGATCCGGTTTACCAGTCTGAGTTCTCCGGCGGTTCCGTTCTCTTTATTCTTCTTCATAGCTGAACAGATACCCCACTGAACGGATTGTGTGAATCGTTTTCAGGTGATACGGCTCGTCAATCTTGTGGCGCAGGTAGCGCATATAGACATCCACGGTGTTGGAATCACCGTAGTAGTCGTATCCCCACACCTCATTCATCAGCTGATCCCGCGTCACGGCTTTGTTGATGTTCTTCATCAGATAATGCAGGCAGTCAAACTCCTTGCGCGTCAGGCTCACATTCTCCCCGCGGACCGTTACCTGCCAGGAGGTCGGGTCCAGGGTGATGCAGCCGGCTGTCAGGATCTCCGCCGGCAGCTGTGCCGCGGCGCGGTGCTTCTTCAGTGCCACACGGATACGCGCCAGCAGTTCTTCAATGGCAAACGGCTTGGTCATATAGTCATCGGCGCCCATATCCAGGCCCATCACTTTATCGGACACATCGTCCTTCGCCGTCAGCATAATAATCGGCACATCGCTTTTCACACGCAGCCGGCGGCAAACTTCTATGCCGCTCAGCTGCGGCAGCATAAGGTCCAGTATCAGCAGATCCGGCTCATGCTCCGTCGCGGCGTCAAGGCCGCTCCGTCCGTCAAACGCCGTTTCCACTTCATACCCTTCATGCGTCAGTTCCAGCTCCAGAAAGCGGGCAATTCTCTTTTCGTCTTCTATAATCAGGATTCTGGGCATTATGTCATCCCCCTTTTCGGAACTATTTTACCACACCGCGGTAAAAAACGGGGAATTCATTTCAAACTCCCCGTTCATGTATCTGTCAGCCGATTGTGGCTGAATGATAACCGTTGCCCTCATCCTCGACAACAACATTGCCTTCGCTGGTTTCGGTCCGCACCGGCACCTGGATCGTCGGAACATCCGCCGCGTACGCGGAGTAGGCGTTTCTGGACGCGCTTGCCGGATTGGGATTGAAGTAGGATTCCTCAGGTTTCGTTTCCGCTTCGTCTTCTTTTTCGGGCGCGTTGTTCTTTTCTCCCGAGAAGCTCTGCACAACGCTGTTCACGGAAGATTTCGCGTTCTGCGCGGCGTTCCTCACGGTTTTCTCCAGATTAACACCGGCGAAAGCCGGATCCTTCGTATCAAAAGAGAAACGGTAGCCCAGAATCAGGCTCAGCACCACACCCGCGATAGACAGATAAGGAGCGAATACCAGGCTCAGAATGCAGAAAGCCAGTGAAAAATTCAAAACAGGCGTATCTTCCTTGCTGATCTTGATCCGGAAACGGTAAAGCTTCTGGATCGTGTTCAGCACCTTGCGTCCGAAGGTTTCGTCCTTGCTGCTGTCCGTATCGCCGGAGCGAACCGTTCCGTCATCCTGCCGGATTTTTCCGTTACGCTCAAGATCAATCATCGCGCGGGTCACATTGCCGTTATGATAATCCAGCAGTGCGACCGCTTCCTGATAGGTCAGACCGCTCTTTTTGCGGATCATTTCAACATCTTCAATAGAGTAATTAGCCATTATTGTAACCTCTTTTTATTGTATTTCGCGGTTCGGAAACAACCTGCCGCCATTCCGTGTATGATCGGGAACAATCCGTTGCATTACTTTCCGGTCGCGGCTGAGAACAGCGGAATCGCCAGGAAGATCAGCCAGCCCGGATGCCACAGATGGCAGTAGAACCCAAGCAGCAGGTAGATCAGCGTAACCATGACCGGATTGCACAGAATCCGCGGGAATTTGCGTTCCTCACCGGGCAGGTAATACAGCGGAACCGTCAGGAAAATCAGCCAGCCCGGATGCCACAGATGGAAAACAAAACCGAGCACCAGATAAAGCAGCGTCACCAGTACCGGGTAAGGATAATTCTGACGTTTTTCTTCCTTCCGGTGATCAAAGAAGCTTCCGTTCGGCAGGGGATTATCCGGGTCGATGGTGTCATCGGTTGCCTCATCCTCGTCCTCGTCATCATCATCAACGGTTTCATCGTCGTCATCAGGTTCACCGTCATCCGTATCGGGTTCATATTCCGTATTCACGGTTTCATCAACCTCAGCCGCGATGCTGCCGGCTGCTTCATCCGCGGCCTGTTCCGTGCGTTCCGCGGCCTGCTCCAGCTCACTGCTCAGTGCTTCCAGTTCGGGATCCTTTTCAAACTCACTCATCGTATCTGTTTCCTTTCCGTCGGTTCTCTCCTCCCGACAGCATGCAGTATACACGGTATCCGGCATGGAATCTTTACACACGGATGAGATAAACATGAGAAAAAGATTAAAAAACACGCCGGATATTCTGAGTTTTCAGAATTCCGGCGTATATTTCCCGTTTCGGCTGTGACTTATGTGTTTTTCAGATGCTCCGCCATGCACCGCGCGTACAGATCCGCACCCGCGTATCTTGTATGCGTGTTATCCTCCAGAGCCTCCGGATGCCGCGGATCCTCTCCCGGAAGCAGGTTCATATACAGGGCTCTGCTTTTCTCCTCACCCATCCCGGCGACAATCCGGTAGGTATCCTCATACAGATCAATCAGCGCCGTCTGTTCCTCCTCCGCTGTTTTCCGCATTGCTTTCAGATATTCCCCGTGGGTCGGCTGAAGCTTCCCGTTTTCCCACACGCGGATACATATGGGTGTCACAAGCACAGGCGTCGCGTCATGCCTCCGCGCTGTTTCAATAAACACCTTCAGGTTATCCCTGTACTCTGTCCACGGTTCGGTATGTCTTTCCGGCTTGTTTCCCTCGTCATTGTGAGCAAACTGAATAAGCAGCAGGTCTCCGGATTCCAGTTCTTCCTCAACCGCGCGCAGCCGTCCTTCCGCGAGAAAGGATTTTGTACTCCGCCCGGCAATGGATTTATTCACAATCTCCGTATCGGGCAGGTATCCCGGAAGCAGCTGCCCCCAGCCGACAAACGGTGTCTCCGCCGCGTTGTACGATGCTGCCGTGGAATCTCCGCAGATAAATATACGTCCCGTAATCATAGTAACTGTCCGATCTGTTCCAGATAAATGCGCGCCTGTTCGGCATTATCCGGCACGGTGTCCTCAAGAGTCATGGGCAGGTTGTTCGCTTTGGCGAAAGCGAGCAGTTTTCCGTAACGCATCTGTCCCCGGCCGCAGGCCAGCGAAACTGCTTTTCCGTCCCGGACCGTGTAATCCTTCATGTGCAGCATACTGATCCGGTCTCCGAAGCGGCGTATCGCGTCATCAACCACTTCTTCCTCTTTTCCGATCAGTTCCGGGCTGATCAGATTGACCGTGTCCAGAATGATCCGCAGATGATCGGACCGGATATCGTCCAGCATCCGCTCCGCCCTTTCCGGGGTCGATATGATATGGTACCATACCGGTTCCACCGCCAGATATGTGCCGGTTTTCTCAGCATACCGCACTACCGGACGCAGGCTGTCGACAAACAGTCTGTACGCTTCTTCGCTCACAGGCGCCGGCTCCGTGAACACGGATTCGGGGTTGGCGTAAGTTTCCGTTCCCACAACCGCCGCGCCGGCCATGCCGGCAAAGCGCAGGTGGGCTTTGTAGATTTCCTGTGTTCCGGCCCGGCGCTCCGCGTCCGGATCCGCCAGGTTCAGGTAGCATCCGAGCACGGCGCATGAAATTCCCGTATCCGCGAGATCCTGCCGTGTTCTTTCCGCCAGTTCCCCGGTCAGCAATGCCGGCGCGTCCCGCATCGAAAACCCGTCAATCGCCTTGCTCATCGCGATGTGCGCGCAGGAAAAGCCTTGTTCCCGGGCAAAGAGAAGACGTTCTCTCAGGCTGCCGGGTTTCGTATCATGAAGGCGAATACCGATATTCATTAGCTTAAGCTCCTTTGGTCAGTCTGAAGTACATGAAACGCAATAATCAGAGGCGTACGGTTTCGCCGGACGGAATACATACTGCCGGCTGACTGTTCACCGAGATCCAGCAGTCACGCGCGTTCGGATTGTAAACAAAGCTGTTGTCAGCTGCGAACCGCAACCGGCTGAAGTCATCCATGCAGTCCGCAAACTCAATATTGGTACAGTACCAGATGTCATCCTTCCCGCCCATCATCCGGCAGAAATCCTCAATGCGGTCCCAGTTATTCCTGTCATCAAACTCATAGCTGTGGCCCCACACATACATCAGATAAAGGTATTGTTTTTTGTACAGTGCCAGGAACTGCTCACCCAGTTCCGTCAGCCGCGGGTTATTGTGGTGGCAGGTTGCCTGCCAGCGATACAGGTTCTCCGGCAGCCCGAAATGCTCGGAAGATCCGACAACACGGCCGTACCGGATTCCGCACATCGGCAGCAGCTCCTCTATGTCCTTCGATACGGAACCGTTCGGGTACGCCAGTCCGCGCACCGGATATCCTGTCAGTTTTTCCAGGTTTTCACGGTCCTCCATAACTTCACGCGCCACTTCAGGCAGCGGGCTTCTGGCAATCGTCGGGTGAGTCACGGTGTGACACGCCACCTCATGACCGCGATACAGCTCCGGAACCTCGTCCGGCCTGATTCTGTCAGGATCACGGTCAAACAGTCCGCTGTTCAGGTTAAACGTTCCGCGAACGCCGTAACGGTTGAAAATGTCCACCAGTCTTCTGTCCTGACCTCTGCCGTCATCATAGCTGAAGGTCAGCGCTTTGTGCTTTCCGCCCGGGAAACAGCAATAGACTTTGTTCATAATTTACCTCCGTAATGAGTCGCCGCCGGAGAGCGCGGGTACCGGCGGTTCCGGTTATGCCGCGCGTCCGGGCACGAGATTTATCAGGCTCCGGATCCGCGCGTCTGTTGTTGTTTTTGTAAGCGCTGTCATTTTACATTTCATCGATCTTTTTGTCAATAGTAGATAATTTTTTCACATTTTAGCTCTTTTTTATTAAATCCGGCACATGAACGGATTTGTTTTGTGTAACCGCTTTCTTTTTTTCTTGAATCCCATGTCCCGTTATGCTATAATGAGTCAGAATTTTCAGACAATCGGGGGGATACGCTGTTGGCCGACCATTATACGATTTATGATATTGCCGCTGAAGCCGGGGTTTCAATCGCCACGGTTTCCCGTGTCATGCGCGGTGAGGCAAGCGTTTCCCCCAAAACCCGCGCGAAGGTTGACGCGGTAATCAGCCGGTTGAATTACCGGCCCAGCTCCATCGCGCGCGGAATGACCAGCAAAACGACAAACGCGCTCGGCATTTTGCTGCCGAAGCTGCTGAACCCCAACTATGCCATGATCTTCACCGGTGCGAACGACGCGGCCCGCCGCCGCGGATACAGCATGACACTGTTCCCGTGGCACAGTATTACCGGGCAGCAGGAGCATCAGACGCTGGCGCTGGCCGAGCGCAGGCTGGACGGCGTGATCATCTGTGTGGAATACATGCCGGACAATGAAAGGGAGCAGTTCCTGACCGATCTGAAAAAACTGCGGCAATATATGCCGATCGTGCTCATCGGCTGTGTTCCCCGCACATATGACTTCCCCGCCATTTCCTATAATATGGCCGGCATCGTCCGTGAATCCGTATCCGCGCTGATCGGGCTCGGGCATCGCAGAATCGCGCTGGTCGGCGGCATGGAATCCGACCGTGACGAGCTGCGCCGCGATGTAGGATATCAGGAATGTCTGAAGGACGCGCGTCTGCCTTATGTTTCCTCCTACCGCGTATTCTGCGGCGGCAGGGTGGAAGACGGAGAAGCGGCGTTTGACAGTATGCTGAGCGGGCTTCAGAAAAACTTCTGGCCGACCGCCGTCGTCGCGCTGAATGATCTGGTCGCGATGGGATGCGCTGCCGCTGCCCGAAGGCACGGGCTGAGCATTCCCGGCGATATCTCGGTGCTCGGATGTGACAATATTTTCTGCGCGCCGTATCTGACGCCCCCTCTCGCCAGTATCGACATGCATCAGCAGCAGCTCGGCGCCCGCGCGGTTGAGCTTCTGCTCAGCGGGGAGAATATACGCGAGGAAGCACAATGGGAAATGATCATGCGCGGTTCTGTAGCACCGTGCAGGTAAGTGAAAGGAGATTCTGTTTATGGAACGTTTTGCCTGGAAAGGACGCATCAAGCCCGGTATGCAGGCGGAATACAAGCGCCGGCATGACGAGATCTGGCCTGAAATGCTGGAACTGCTGAAGGCTGCCGGTATCCGCAACTACACGATCTGGAGTGACGGCAGCGATGTATTCGGCTATTACGAATGTGAAAACGGCGTCGCCTTTGCCGAAGCGACACAGGCGAACAGCCCCGTCGTTGACAGGTGGAATGAATATATGGATGATGTGCTGGATCTGGTCATGGATCCGGAAACCGGTGCCCAGCCGAAACTGCGGCTGATGTTCACGATGGAATAAGCATGGAAAACCGGGCGGTTTATCCGTGCCGCGTCACAAGAAACGGGGTGGTATTCTGAAACACTGTCTTGCCATTGATATCGGCGCGTCCAGCGGCCGGCACATTGTCGGCTATAAGGAAAACGGTGAAATCAGAACCGAGGAGGTCTACCGTTTTCCCAACGGTGTCACGGAATCCGGCGGGCACCTGACCTGGGATATCGGTCAGCTTGTTTTTCATGTTAAGCAGGGCATTGACGAGGCATTGAAAAAATATCCGGATATTGACAGCCTCTCAGTCGATACCTGGGGTGTTGACTATGTGCTGATGAACGGTGATGATGAAATCCTTCCGTGCTACGCCTACCGCGACGGACGTACGGAAGCGGTCATTCCGCGCGTGCATGAAAAGATGCCGTTTGCCGGGCTGTACCGCCGAACGGGTATTCAGTTTCAGCCGTTCAATACGGTTTATCAGCTGTATGCCGATCTGGAAGCCGGCCGGCTGGAGAACGTCACCGATTTTCTGATGATGCCGGAATACCTGATGTACAGGCTGTGCGGTGTCAAAGCGCACGAATATACCAACGCGACCACCGGCGGCATGGTTTCCGCCGTCACCGGGCAGTTTGACCCGGAGATCATCCGCGCGCTCGGTCTGCCGGAGCATCTGTTCCGGCCGTTACAGCAGCCCGGTACAGTCATCGGCGAATACAAAGGGATCAAAGTAATGCTGTGCGCTACCCATGATACCGGCAGCGCGGTCGAGGGCATCCCGATGGCCGGCAGTGAAATCTATATTTCCTCCGGCACATGGAGCCTGCTCGGTGTCAAAACGCCTGCCCCGCTCACGGATGAAGCAAGCCGCGGAGCCAATTACAGCAATGAAGGCGGTGTCGGCTACAACCGGTACCAGAAGAATATCATGGGTATGTGGCTTCCCAACCGGTTGCGTGAAGAGCTGTGTCCCGGCAAGCCGTGGAGTGAGATCACAGCTGAAGCGGAGCAGAGTTCTTTCGGTGATCTGGTCGATGTGAATGATCCCGTCTTCATGGCGCCGTACAGTATGCGTGAAGCCTTTGACGGAAAGCTGACCGTACCGCCCGCGGACACGGCCGGCTACTTCCGTTGCGCGTACCGCAGTCTGGCACGGGGTTACAGGCAGTCCGTCAATGAAATGGAGCGCAATACCGGTAAAATCTGCAAAGAAATATGGATCGTCGGCGGCGGCGCCAGGAACGCGTATCTGAACCGGCTCACTGAAGAGGAAACCGGCAAACACGTCATCGCGCTTCCGATTGAGGCAACCGCGATCGGTAACCTGAAAATACAGCTGGAGGGATAAAGTCATGAGTTACGAAGAAGCAAAAAAACGCTACGCGTCCGTCGGTATTGACACGGACGCGGCTATCGCCGCGCTGAAAAAAGTACCCGTATCTCTGCATTGCTGGCAGGGTGATGATGTGCACGGTTTCGACACGGATCCGGACATGCCCCTTACCGGCGGCATTCAGACAACCGGTAATTATCCCGGCCGCGCGCGTACGCCGGAAGAGCTGATGGCCGATCTGGACACGGTATTCGCCATGGTGCCCGGGCAGCCGAAAATGAACCTGCACGCCTGCTACGCCATTTTTGATAACGGTGAATGGGCCGACCGCGATAAGCTTGAGCCAAAGCATTTCAAAAAGTGGGTGGACTTCTGCAAGCAGCGCGGTCTGGGTTGCGATTTCAACCCGACTTTCTTCTCCCATCCGAAATGCGATCCGCTGACGCTTTCCAGCCCGAACCCGGAAACGCGCAAATTCTGGATTGATCACGGCAAGGCATGCATCCGTATATCAAATTATCTGGCGGATGAGCTGGGTCAGCCCTGCACCATGAATATCTGGACCGGTGACGGTTTCAAGGATATTCCCGCCGACAGAATGGGGCCACGTGTGCTTTACCGCGAAAGCATTGACGAGATTCTTAAGGAGCCTTACGATTTCAGTAAGGTCAAGCCCTGTATTGAGTCCAAGGTATTCGGTATCGGCGTGGAGGCGTACACTGTGGGCAGCGCCGAGTTTGCCCTCTCCTACGCGGCCATGAATACGGACAAGTGTATCCCGCTGATGGACAACGGTCATTATCACCCTACGGAAGTGGTCAGTGACAAGATTCCTGCCCTGCTGGCTTTCTTCCCGGAAATCGCGCTGCACATCACCCGTCCCGTACGCTGGGACAGCGATCACGTTGTCCTCTTTGATGATGAAACAAAAGAAATCGCGAAAGAGATCGTCCGTTGCGGCGGCCTGAACGGGCGGGTCAATATCGCGCTGGATTATTTCGACGCCTCCGTCAACCGTGTCGCCGCGTGGATCACCGGCTTCCGCAATGTGCAGAAAGCGTTGCTGAACGCCCTGCTGCAGCCTGTGGATGAATTGAAAGCATTGCAGGACGGCGGCAGCTTCACAAAGCTGATGGTCATGCAGGAAGAAATGAAAACCATGCCTTTCGGCGATGTGTGGACCGAGTACTGCCGTGTATGCGGCAAGCCGGCTGACGGCGAATGGCTCCCTCAGATTGAGGAATATGAAAAGAAAGTGCTGGTGAACCGTGTATGAAGGATATTCTGACCGCGCCGTTTATGGTGGAAATGATACGCACCGTGACAAACATGTATAACCATGGCTGGGATGAACGCAACGGCGGCAATGTCAGCCTGATGCTTGATGAAAAGGACGTTGCCGGATACATCGATCCGGAAAACGTGCTTCGCGTCATTCCCACCGGTTTCAGCGCGCCTTCACTGGAAGGCAGATACTTTCTCGTTACGGGCACCGGCAAGTACTTCAAAAACGTACAGTACGCCCCCGATGTCAACCTCGGTCTGGTCCGCCTGACAGACGGCGGCGCGAACGCGCAGCTGCTGTGGGGCTTTACGGACGGCGGCCGCTTCACCAGCGAGTTCCCGGCGCATATGATGAGCCACGCGGCACGGCTGACGGTGAATCCGGATAACAGGGTCATCATGCACTGCCATCCCGCCAATCTGCTGGCTATGACCTATGTGCACGATCTGAACGAAAAGGCTTTCACACGCACGCTCTGGCAGATGTGTACGGAATGTATCGTAGTCTTCCCGGACGGCGTCAACGTATTGCCCTGGATGCTGTGCGGCACGAATGAGATCGGCGAGGCGACAGCGGAAAAAATGCTTTCAGCGCGTCTGGTCGTATGGAGCCAGCACGGCATTTACGGTGCCGGCACGGATCTGGACGAAACCTTCGGCCTGATCGAAACCGCCGAAAAAGGCGCGGAAATCTACATGAAAATCGCTCATCTGCCGCTTGTCAATACCATCACGGACGAGCAGATGCACCAACTGGAAAAACGCTTCGGCGTCACCGCCCGGGAAGGTTACCTGTCCTGAACCGCGATGATCCGGGAGGAGAAGGAAAAATGAGCATCTCAGATAAAGACCGGGCTGTTCTGCGCGATCTGGCCGCCCGTCAGGCGGAGCTGGCCGCGTCTCCCCGCAACCGCCGGCTGTATGCGGACTGGATGGCAAACGGAGCGTCAAAGGAGCAGGTTACCCGTCCGCTGATCCGGATTGAGATCAATACTTTTGAAGATCAGTTGCTTCCCGCGATGATGAAATGCGAAGGCGAGGACGCCCGCCGCATTGAGCGCCGGATGCTGCGCCCGATCACCAACTTCACGCTTTTTGAGGATGACACACTGGTGCCGGACTATTACGCCGTGGAGGATAAGTTCCGCTTCGTTCCTTTCGGGCTGCCTGTGAAGCGGCAGACAACGGACGGCATCGGTCACCACTTCATCCCATATCTTCATGATCTGGAAGAGGATGAGCATCTGCTCGGCCCGTCCGGATATGAGCTGTATGAAGATTACGCGGGGCAGCTTGTCCGGGAGGCGGAAGACATTTTCGGCGATATTCTGCCGGTCAGGCGCATTTCGGATGCCGCGTACTGCACCCCCATGCAGGACATCGTCCACATCATGAACATGGATGACCTTTACATCGCCATGATTGATGATGAAGACCGCTTTACGGCCATTCTGGACCGGCTTACGGATGACTATATCGCGTTCTTCCGTCTGCAGGAATCAAGCGGAACCCTGCACTCCTGCGCGCGCATGCAGCACCTCTGTCAGGGCACATACTGCTTCACAAACGAGCTGCCGGATATGAAGCCGCGGGCAAAGCTCACCGATATGTGGCTGTTTATGGATTCGCAGGAAACCGCCGGTGTCTCTCCTGCCATGTACAGGGATCTTGTTTTCCCGTATTACAAAAAGGTCATGGACTGCTTCGGTCTGGTCAGCTACGGTTGCTGCGAAGCGTCGCATCCCATCTGGGACGAGTGCCTGTCCACCGTGTCAAACCTCCGCAAGGTTTCAGTTTCACCGTGGTGTGATGAGGAATTCATGGGCGAGCGTCTGCGCGGCACAGGCGTTACCTTCCTGCGTAAGCCGCCGGCCACGCTGCTGGGCATGGACACACCTTATCTGGATGAAGATGCCACGCTGGCCTGCTTCCGCAAAACCGCGAAGGCCATTCGCGGCTGCAAAGCCGAAATCATCCAGCGCGATGTCTACAAAATCGGCTCCTCCGCCGAAAAGGTGCACCGCTATGTTGAACTTGCCAGAATGGCTCTGGATGAGTAAACAGGATTAAAAAACGGCGGGGTCCCGCGCAAACGCGGACCTCGCCGTTTTCATACTCTTCGCACATAAAAGGAGGCGGTTGCCCGCCTCCCCTTACGGTTTTGTCTGTTGATTATTCCGCGGCCTTACCGGCGGGCAGCTTCGTGCAGTTTCCGGCTTCGAAGGCAGCCAGACGCTCGTCGATAATCTCCTGATAGCCGGCATCCAGGAATTCCTTGCACAGCTCATCATACAGCGCGTCGAACTCAGCGGGATCGCACTTGATCAGCTTGGCGTAGTCCACCTGATACAGGCTCAGCAGCGTGGCGGAATATTCGCTCTCGCTGTCGATGGAGCAGGCGAAGATAGGATCGGAGTAGGCATTGCCCGCGTCAGCGATCTCTTTCAGCTCATAGTAGTTCGCGATCATGGCATCGGTGAAGTCCACCGGCAGTCCCTGAGGAGCGATACCGGCGATGGTCTGCTCGATGGTGCCGGTCTTCTTCACGGCATGTACCAGGCAGGTCATGTCGATGTTCATGTTGTGGTTGAGCATGTATTCGCCCATGTAATCGCCGATCACAGCCGGCAGGCCGGTCGCTTCGTCGATCGTGTAGGTCACGCCTTCAATACCGTTTTCAAGTACGGACAGAACTTCGGGCTGGATCATCCACTCCATCAGCATCCAGGCAGCCTTCAGCTGGTCTTCGGTCGCCAGGGAGGAGAAGCCGACGATCATGCCGAAGGGGTTGTCGGAACGGAACTGAGGCGTGTCCATAACGCCTTCTTCAACGCCCTGATAGCTGCTCACGATGGCGAGCTCGGCGTCAGGATTGTTTTCATAGAACGCGTTCATCCAGGCCACGTTGGATCCCATGTATCCGCCGTAGGAGAAGATCTTGCCGTTCACGAAATCGGTCTGCTGCTGGTCGGTGGAAGCGCCGGAGCTGTTCATGCTCAGGTCGAATTCCTTGGAATACCAGCCCTGGTTGTACTCAGCGTTCAGACGCTTGAGCATCTTCTTGGTGGGCTCCCAGGTGAGGTTGGGGGTGCCCAGGGAGGAGTGCATTGCCCATTCTTTTTCGTTTACCTTCACATCGCGGTAACCGAAGTTGGCAACGTAAGCGGCGGTCGGGATACCGAGGCCCAGAGGCGCGGTGTCGGTCAGGCCGGCTTCGATGATCTTATTGATGGCATCGGTGTATTCCGCGTAGCTGGTCGGAACATGGTCATAACCGACCTTGCGCAGCCAGTCCATACGGCAGTAGGTCACATAGGTGTAAGTGGTGTTGTAGTAGGCGCGCTCGCTCAGCACGAAGTAGGTCTCACCGTTGATGTCGGTGTAGCCCAGCTGGTTGTTGTCCACCATCGCCTGATAGTAGGTGGGGGCAACGGCCTTGAAAGCATCCAGATCGAGGGTGGTCATGGCACCGTCAGCAGCCCACTGGGCAACCTTCGGATAGTCATATTCCATCAGGATGGTGGGGGTTTCGTCGGCGGCAATCAGCATGCTGTACTTGGTCATAACATCGCCGCGGGGAATCGGAATATACTTCACGGTAATGTTCCACTTGTCGCCGAATTCGCTCTGGATCCACTTGGTCCAGTAGTTGTCATCAACGGCCGGATAGCCCGCCTTGGAGCGGTCGTACACAGGCACCGTGATGGTTACGTTTTCGGCAAAGGGAGCCCAGTCGGCCGGCAGAGTGCAGTCGGCATGGGGTGCGGCGACTTCCTCGGCGTTTGCGATGCAAACCGTGCCGAGCATCATAGCCAGCACCAGAAGCAGAGATACGATGCGTTTCATAAGAGTTCCTCCTTCAATATTTTCCAGAGAGCATCCGCCCTCCTGAAATCATCCTTTCACTGCGCCGATCATCGTGCCCTGCACAAAGTATTTCTGCACAAACGGGTACACAATGATGATCGGTATCGTGGCGAACATAATCGCCGCGCTCTGCAGCACTTCCGGCGTGGACTGCGTCGCGGTTCCCTCCGCGATGCTGATGGCGTCATTCCCGGCGGCATCCAGCACCATGTTGTTCAGCAGGAGCTGCAACGGTTGCAGGCTCTGCTTGGTAATGTAGTATTTGGCGTCCGCGAACGCGTTCCACCGGCCGACCGCGTAGAACAGGCTCAGCGTGGCGATAATCGGCTTGCTCAGCGGAAGCACAATGCTTGTCAGCACACGCAGGTCACTGGCCCCGTCCAGATAAGCCGCCTCATACAGCGTATCCGGTATCGTACTGCTCAGGAATGACCGCATGATCAGCATATTGTATGCCGAAAAGCTCAGCGGAAGCACCAGCGCCCACATGGTATTCAGCAGTTTCAGGTCCTTAATCAGCAGGTATTCCGGAATCAGGCCCGCGCTGAAATACATGGTGAACATCAGGATAAAGGCGAAGAAGCCTTTGAATTTCAGTCCCTTGATGGAAAGCGGATACGCGGCGCATGTGGTGATCACCATACCGATCACAGTGAAAAGCACAGTCACCTCAATCGTATACAGCAGTGAATGCGTCATCTTTCCGTCGCGAAAAATGGATACATACGCGTCAATGTTGAAGCCCACAGGCCACAGGTATACCTTCTGTGAAAGCACAGCCGTGTTTGACGAAAGGGACTTGGCCATCACATAGATGAAAGGAAGGATACAGGTCAGGCTCAGCAACAGGATCACAAACGCGATCACAAAGTCACTGACATGAACGCGATTCACTCCGCCGAAAAAGCTTTGTTTTCTGTTTGTCAGATTGCCGGTCATCACACAGCCTCCTTTCCGTTATCTTTCCGTTTACAGCAGTCCGTCCTCACCGAGCTTTTTGGCAACCCGGTCCGCGGCAACCACCAGAATCAACCCGACCAGGCTCTGGAACAGGCCGACCGCCGTAGCTTTGCTGAAGTTGCTGCCCGCGAGTCCTTTTTCATACACGTAAATCGCCAACTGATACTGGAAGTCGCGCACATTCACATTGGCAAACGCGCTCAGCCGTTCGAAGTTTGACCCCATAACACGGCCGAGGTTCATAATCAGCATGGTTACCATGGTCGGCCGGATGCCCGGCAGCGTCACATGCCAGATTCTGCCCATACGGCCGGCGCCGTCAATTGTCGCCGCCTCATACAGGGAGGTGTCGATTCCGGTAATGGCGGCGAGGTAGATAATGGTTCCCCATCCCATGTTCTGCCAGATGCCGATCAGCAGGTAAGTCCAGAACCAGTGCCACTTTTCCGTAAGGAAAGGAATACCGTCTTCGATCAGGCCGGCGTCGCGCAACAGAATGTTCACCAGTCCGCTCTGAGGTTTGAACAGGTTCAGCGCCACGGAGGCAATGATTACCCAGCTCAGGAAATGAGGCAGATACAGAATCGTCTGATTGATCCGCTTGAACCTGCGAAAGCGCAGCTGATCCAGCATGATCGCCAGAATCACAGGAACCGGGAAGCCCAGCCCGAGATCCAGGAAATTGAATATCAGCGAATTCCTCAGCGCGGTGAAAAAATCCTTATCTTTAAAAACCTTCTCAAACATCCCGAAGCCGAGCCATTTGCTGCCGGCATAGCCCTTCGCGGGCTTATAGTCCATAAAGGCCATTCTCAGCCCCGGATAAGCGGCATATTTGAAAATGATCACAAAGGCAACGGGAATCAGCAGCAGCAGATACAGCTGCCAGTGGTTCCTCAGATAGTTCAGCGTCCCGTTCCCGCGACGGGGCCGGTTGACCACCTGTCCGCTTTTTGTCATCGTGTTCTCTCTCCCGCGTTACATAGTCGGATTACCGATCATCTGAATACCGGTTTGTTACGTTTATTGTATTCCGCGCTCTGTTTGTTAGCGCTTTCATTATACAAATTTGCACAATCGATGTCAATAGCATGTTAAAATAAACATTTTATTGTTTCATTCTTTATATATCCGTCACGCTGATGATAGCGCTGTCATTACCGTTAATGCAAGTAAAAATATAAGTTCAGATCCTGTTATCCGTTTCCGTCCGCGGTTTTTCATGAAAGCGTCTTTCCGTGCCGACACATGTGCCACCCGGATGTTTATCCGCAAAAAACGCCGTTCCCCGTAAGGAGCGGCGTTTCAGTTCATTCACCCGGTCATTCGGCAGGCAGATACCACTTCCCGGTTTTCAGCGCGTTCCGGATGAACCGGTCCGCCTCATCGGCCACCTCCTCAATTAGGTCGGTATCAATGTTGTGCCCGCAGTTTGAGTAAATCACCAGTTTGCAGTGCGGCAGGCTGTTCGCCGTACGTATCATCAGCTCCGGCGTGCTGATGGGATCATCCGTTCCGCCGATGATCAGCACCGGCGTGAGAACGGTTTTCAGTGCCTCGCGGAGTTTTTCCTCAGTCTTCATCCGCATCAGCGGACGGCCGTAATCGATCTTTCTCTCTTCATCAGTAGGACGCGGGTTGCCGCTGATCCATTCGTCCCTGTAAACGCGTCTTTCTTCGCGCGCGGGATCATTGTCAACCGGCAGATCAAACGGCGGCGGATTCTGAATAACGCCCTGCTCCGCCATCTGCCGCCAGGACATGGTGCCTTCCTTCAGGCTGTGCGGACCGGGCACCATCGCGATAAAGGCATCCACCCGTTCCTGTGCCTGCAGCATCAGATGCCAGCCTGTTCCGGCTCCGTGTGACGCGCCCATATAGCTGAAGCGGTCTATACCCATCCGGTCGGCAAACGCGATCACGTCAGAGGCAAACACATCATACCAGTTTTCGCCGTAATCCGTGTCCGCCGGCGAGGACGGATGGAACCCGCGCAATGTGATACAGTATACATGATAACCGTTTTCGGCCATCTTCTGCATCACACTGCGGTGATAGAAACCCATCTGCGCACTCAGGATCACGCGGTCGCCGCTGCCGTATTCCTCATAATACAGGCTGATTCCGTCCGCGACCTCAGCATGTCCGGTGCGCATGCGTCCTCCGTGCGGCGCATATTCCCTGCCGCGGCCGGCGCCGTCCCGGTTTACCTCATCAATCCATCCGGTCATGCCGCGCGGAAGGCGCTCATCCATCGGCGTGCCGTCGTCAAACATGAGGTTCGCCTGCACCGCGTTCATCAGGCAGTGCTGCCCCATCTCAATTCCGCCGTCAATGGAGCTGATCCGCTTATCCCCGTTCCGCACCCACTCGGGCGTATAGATGAAGCAGTGCTTCATCGTCTTCAGTTTTGCCGTTCGCGGCGCGATTTTCGTTTCATAGTCATTGAATTCGTCCTTCATACCGATGGCAAAAAACAGGTGTACACCTTTCTGCTCCCACAGGTCCAGCATCCCGTCATCCGGCAGCGCGGCCGATCCGACAGGAATCAGCGCGTGAAAATATCCGGGACGCACAGTGCCCATATGCAGCGTCATTCTCGCGCCGGCAGAGTTGCCGAACAGGTACTTTTTTCCGACGCCTTCCGTATGTTTCCGGATAAAGTCGTCAATCAGCAGAAAAAGTGTTTCGGTGTACTCCCCGCGCCACTGGCCTTCCACACCGTTTTCACCCCGGCGCTCATTAGCCACCGGTATCAGAATATACGCGCCGCGGATATCCGCCTGATACGCGGGGGACGCGAAAAGCTCCGCCCCGGTATAGTTGATGCAGGTTGTTCCGACCAGTGAGTTGGATGCTCCGTGCAGGAAAATCAGCAACGGATAGTCCTGCTTTTCAGGATATCCGTGTTCTGTCGGATCATAATACCAGTATTTCAGATCCGTGTACATGTCATTTCCGCACGTGAACCTGTCCTCACGGAAGCGGTCAAAATAAGTGCCCACGGTATAGGTCGGTCCTGTGGAAACCGAATCGCCTTCCGGAATCAGATCCGCCCATTTCGCGTTTGGTCTGTTGTCCATCATTTTCGCCTTCTTTATCTGTAATACTGCGCCTGTGCTTCAAACATCGCCGCGTACAGCCCGCCCCGCATGTTGACCAGTTCCTCGTGCGTGCCGTACTCGGCCACCCTACCCCCGGAGAACACCGCGATACGGTCGCAGAACCGGCTGGAGGAAAGCCTGTGTGAAATATACAGTGCGGTCCTGTTTTCCACCAGCTCGTCAAACTGCCGGTAAATATCATACTCCGCCACAGGGTCCAGCGCCGCCGTCGGCTCGTCCAGAATGACCACAGGCGCGTCCTTGTACAGCGCCCTGGCAATGGCCAGCTTCTGCTGTTCTCCGCCGGAAGGCTCCACTCCGTCCTCCTCAAAAACCTTATAGATGCGTGTATCCATACCCTTCGGCAGTTTTTCCGTCATCTCGGTAAGACCGGTTTTCCGGATCATTTTCTCCGCGCGTTCCTTTTCAGCCGGGCTGATTTCGTTCGCGTCCTTCAGGCAGATATTCTCCAGCACCGAGAAACCGAAGAGTTTGAAATCCTGAAACACAGGCGCGAACTGCTTCATGTAAGCCACGTAGTCATATTCCCGGATATCCGTTCCGTCCATCAGAATCTGCCCGTCCGACGGATCGTACAGCCGGCACAGCAGCTTGACAAGCGTTGTCTTGCCCGCGCCGTTCAGGCCGACCAGAGACAGCCTTTCACCGGGTTCGATCGTCAGATTCACTCCGTCCAGAACCTTTCTGTCCGTTCCCGGGTAGGCAAATGTCACGTTTCTGAATTCGATACGGTGCAGTCCGTCCGGAACGGGTTTCGTTCCTTTAGGCATTGCCGCGGGATACCGTTCAAACAGAATGTATTCATACGCGTAGTTGCAGCGTTTAAACAGTTCCGTCACATTCCATACGAGGCCGCTGAGGGTGGCGTCCAGTCCGCCCGCGCTCTCCACCATCTGCGTGAACGTGCCGGGAGTCAGCATGCCCCGTATCGCCAGCAGCCCCGCGTAGCCGTACGTGATCACAACGCGTGCCACATCCAGCACCGTGCTGACCAGCTGGTACTTCAGCGTCGTTTTCGCCTGCCACTTCCAGGCGTCGACCGAGTCATTCTGGTAGCCGTCCCACTTGTTCACCAGCATGGAGGAACCGTCATACAGGCGGATATCCTTTCCGTAGCGGAAGTCTACAATGCTCCAGCCGAAATAGCTGAACAAACGGTTCACTTTGCTCAGCTTATCATATGCCTGCAGCTCTACTTTATTCGCTTTCACCGCCATAACGGCGTCTATGGCAACATATACGCAGATCGCGGCCAGCAGCAGCGGCATCCGTAAAGCGATCACCGCGGTAAATCCGCCGATCTTCAGAACATTCCCGGCAAACATGAAAAACTGTTCCGCAATTCCGTAAACACCGCCGGAATACCAGTCCATGCCGGTATTCGCCTTCTCCAGCTGGTCCAGAGCCTTCTTGTCCTCCGTCAGCTGAAAGTCCAGGTTCATCACATGCTCGCCGGTACGTTCGCGGAAATAGTTGCCGAGCCGTTCCTGATACTTGTTCAGCGCGGTTATCGCCAGCTGGCGGATTACGGTGAACACCGTTTCCCCGCCCGCGAGGATGGCGGCGTACATCATCAGTTTTCCGAAGGGCAGCCCGTTCACCAGCCCGTCCACAATCATCGGTGTCAGATATATGCCAAGGAAGGGCCGCAGCACATCACACAGTGTTTCCAGCGCCATCAACGGAAAGAAAAACGGAAAGCGTTTTGCCGCGATCGGGAACAGCGTTGTAATCACATCCCGGATCTTTTGAACGGAGGAGATTTCCCGCTTTTTCATTCAGCATCCGCCTCCTCTCCGTTTTCACGGTAGTATTGCGCCTGCACCTCAAACATGCGCGCGTACTCGCCGTTTTTCGCTATCAGCTCGTCATGCGTACCGTATTCGGCCATATGTCCGTCTGTAAACATGGCAATTCTGTCGCAGAACCGGGTGGAAGCCAGCCTGTGGGAAATATACACGGCGGAATGGTTGCCGATCATAGTGTTGAAGCGTTCATACAGTTGCTTTTCCGCAAGCGCGTCCAGCGCGGCGGTGGGCTCATCCAGCACCACAACCGGCGCGCCTTTGTGCAGCGCGCGTGCCAGCGCCAGCTTCTGTTTTTCACCGCCGCTCAGGTCAACGCCGTCCTCGTCCACCACCTTCAGCAGTTCGGTATCGAGCCCTTTCTTCATCTCCTTCAGTTTATCACCCAGCCCGGCCTGCTCAATGCACGATGCCGCCTTCTCCCGGTCGGAATCCGCCGCGGGCCGCATGGAAATATTCTCGATCAGCGGCACGGCAAAGATTTCCACGTTCTGGAATACCGGTGAGAACAGCCGGTAATAGTCCGCCTTCCTGAAGCGGCGGATATCCGTACCGTTCAGCGTAATACTGCCCGAGGTCGGGTCATACAGCCGCAGCAGCAGCTTGATCATCGTCGTTTTACCCGCGCCGTTCAGGCCGACCACCGCCAGCTTTTCACCGGGCTTCAGCGTCAGGTTCAGCCCGGAAAGCGCGTCCTTTTCCGCCTTCAGATAGCGGTAGCTGACATCGCGGAATTCAAATGTCAGATCACCGTTTTCCGGTACCGGCAGCGGATCCGCCGGGTCCGTGTCCTCCTGCGCCAGAAAGGAACGGAAGTCATCCACTTTCATGGATTCGCGCAGATAATCGCCGAAGCGCTGCAGCAGCGCTGTCAGTGAACCGCTGAAGCTGACCGCGAACCCGAGGTACATCGTAAAGTTACCCAGTGTCAGTTTGTCCTGTTCCCGCAGCGCCGCGTACAGCAGTACACCGTAGATCAGCAGCTTCCCGAGCAGCCCGAGTCCTTCGGAAAGCAGCGCGCTGCGGTTCCACATGTTATGATGCAGATCTATCTTCTCCTCACGGCTTTCATGGATTTTCCGCTGCTTACGCAGCAGAAAGCCGGACAGTGAGAAAAGCCGGATATCCTTGGCATAGTCAAAGTCCTGCGTCGCGCGGCTCATATAGCCGATACGCCGCCAGACCGGCATCAGCTGATCCCATACCTCCTTTTTATCCCTGTTCACGGTATATTTATAGATCAGGAACGCGCCTACGGTCAGCGCCGTCAGCGCGAGAATCAACCGCCGGTCCAGCGCGATCACCGCGGCGAAACACACAGCCACGGAGATCACATTCCGGCCCAGGTCCTGCAGGATGTGCATCATCCCTTCAAGGCCGTCATTGTTCGATCCGGACGCGCGTGTCGCGCGCTCATGAATATCAAGCATCTCCGGCTTCTCAAGCAGCTCATAGTCCAGGGTGAGCGCCTTTTCGACGCGTTCATGGATCAGACCCATTCTCGCCTGAATATACAGCGGCCATACCTTCGCGCCAGCGACACTTTTCGCGACTCGCAGCACCAGCGCGATCACTGCACCCGCGGCAAGCAGAATCAGGAGGCCGTGTGTCCGTTCCGCCTCACTCTGCCCGGAGGTGAGCAGGTCCAGCATAAACTTGCTCAGCACTGTCCACAGGTATGTCATCACGGCCCCCGTCACCATATCTACAGAACCGTATACAAGTGCCGCCGGGGTATACTGCTTAATCTTCCGCAGGATATAGCCGGTATTGGATACGAAACCGTATTTATGAAACAGCGGGTTGTCCTTGCTTTCTTTAAATTGCGCCATTCACTTTCCTCCGGTCATTCAGCATGTGTTTACCGTTCCGCGGTCCGGTCACGCTCTCTTTGCCATCTGTGATGTGCAATCATTTTAGCATACAACCACTCGCGTGTACAGATTCGGTTTTCCCGGCCCGGCGCGTATATACCCCGGTAACGGAAACGCGTCAAAATAAAAAGCGGCCCGCTTGCGTCGTGGCGATTTCTGCGGTATATTTGCTTTATACGATCACAAACATCCGGAGGGGTAAGTATGTCATTCTTCTATGATGAGA
>JAKSQH010000021.1 GCA_024404245.1 Clostridia bacterium | reverse complement strand
CAGCTTCGTCAACCTTCGCCTGAACGGCGTCGGCATCCAGCAGGCCTTCCTTGGCAGCGGCAACATCATCCGCGGTAAACATGGAACCGACCTTTTCCTTGAGGGTGTTCAGTTCGTTACTCACATTGCCCTTGCCGACAAAACCGACAACGGCAACAACGACTGCGGCCACCAGGGCAACGACGGTCACGATCAATGAGGTATTGGATTTCTTTTCACCAGCCATAGTAATGTAACCTCCTTTATTTGTTGGGTTAACAACGACGCTATTATATCAGAGCGGTATCTATTATTAAAGAGATATTTATTACATTACTATTAAGCTTTGAGCGTATTTTAAAGCGCTGACAGACTGATTGACACAGAAAAGCCGTAATGATAGACTTTCCCGGGCGGACGATATGCCGCGCGGAGGGGAAAATGAAACAGATACTGTGTTCAACAGGTGCTTTTCTGGGCAGACCGAACGGCAGAGACTACCGGTTGCTGGAGGTCTACGTGCCTCAGCTCGCGTGCGACGGCATTGAGTTTATCATGTATGATTCATGGTACGGAGAGATCGATGAGCTGACCGGATACCTGAAGAAACTGAAACTGAATATTCCCGTGCTGCACTGCGAAAAGAAACTGACTGAAGGCATCACGCGGGGCGGAAGGGAAGAAACGGCTGAGGCATACAGGCTGTTTGAGATCAACTGCCGGCTGGCAGGCGAAATCGGCGCGCGCAAAACGGTGATTCATCTGTGGAACGGACCGATATCGGACACGGCGATTGACAACAATGTGCGCGCGTTCGGCGATCTGCGTGAAATCGCCGGGCGGTACGGTACGGATCTGCTGGTTGAAAACGTGGTGTGCCATTTGCAGGACCCGATGACGCACTGGTGCCGGCTGAAGGAAGTCTATCCCGATATTCACTTCATTTTTGACACGAAGATGGCAGACTTTCACCGCCAGCTGGACCTGCTTTACGCGCCGGAGTACAGGTGGCTGACGGAGGAAGGACATATTCGCCACTATCATGTGAATGATTACGGCGGAGGCTACAAGGACTGGAACAACCTGAAGGTGCTCGCGCCGGGCGAAGGGCATATTGATTTTGAACGCTTTACCGCGTTTGTTAAATCGACCGGGTACCGGGATACATTCACGTTTGAAGCTACCGCGCTGGATCAGCACGGTACGGTGGGGATTGAGAGGCTCAACCGGCAGTTTGAGTGGGCAAAGAGGATGCTGTAAGGGGGGCGGCCGGCGGGCCGACCGGGGCTTTGCGGACATTCGGAAAAATGCAAAAAAAGTGAGACCGTACAGGCAGTATATTCAGAATGAATGACAGCCGGTAACGGTCTCTTTCAATTAATCAAATGTTTTTCTCGAATACAGGTTTCCGCTGACCGGAACGGTGTTTTTCTTCAAAAGGCGGTGGCCGGAGGCTGTAGGAACCGGGTCGTCCGTACGGTCCGGAATTTCAAACACATACAGGCCGTTCGCGTTGATCACGGGGATGCCGTTATATTCACGGACACGGACAAATGACGAGGTGTACGAACGGTGAACATGACCGTGGACCATGGCGGAAGGCGCGTATCGGTCGATCAGCGGGGCGAAACACGCGAAACCGCGATGCGCCGGATCATCCTGATCGCCGAGGCCGTACATCGGAGCATGGGTCAACAGAATATCAAAGCCGCCGGTCAGCCGCATCTGCCGGCGAAGTTTTACTATGCGGCCCTTCATTTCAGCTTCGGTATACATATGCTGCCCGTCACGGTAACGCATTGAACCGCCGAGACCGAGCACGCGCACGCCGGCGGCGAGCACAATCCGTCCGTCCGCGCAGATACAGCCTTCCGGAGGCTTGGCGCCGTAACGCTCATCATGGTTGCCGTGCACATATACGACCGGCGCGTGCGTAAAGCATGTGAGATAGGAAAGGTAGGCGGATGAGAGATCGCCTGCCGAAAGAATCAGATCGATCCCGGACAGCATCTCCGCGCAGTGCTCACCCCAGAGCCGGTCAACCGGCTCATCAGCCAGGGCCATGATCCGCATAGGCAGTCTCCGTTCTGAATTTATTTTCTGTTCCAGCTGATTGTGGAGAGGACCGGCTTCAGCTCACCCGTGCCGGTGATGCTCTGCAGCCGGGCGAGCGGTACGGCGGTGTCCGCCAGGTCCTCCATGGCGGGAATGAAGCCGACGATGTTATCCAGCAGATAATCCATACACAGCACTTCCGCCGGCGTCAGGCGGCGGTCCGCCTCGCAGCGGATGACACCGCTCTGATCCTTCAGTTCGCCCTCAAACGGTGTAAAGGACGCCTGACGCAGCTCATCCTGGAACATGCGGATCAGCCGCGCGGAATGCGGATCGAATCTGTTTGAAAAAGCGATATCAATCGCTCCGGATGACATGCCCCACCACAGGTTCTGCATGCCGCCGCGCGTATCCGCCGCGTTGAAGGTTCCGTTCAGCATACGCTCCAGAATGGCGGAGTAGAAATTATCCCAGCGGGGGATCATGGTTGCCATGTTTCTTGTTTCGCCGTTTTCACGGATATACAGGCCGTAATCACGCGAACCTGCAGACGGCGCGTTGATATCCCGGTCGCAGATCACGCGGATTTCCGGATCCTCAAAGGGCTTTGACGGATCAAAACCTTTGCGCGAGTAGAAATCCAGATAGATCTTCGCGTTCGGGGCAACCATGCGGGCACCCATCGCGAAGGCATTGGCGGAGGCGGGCGTGCCGTAAATCGGGAAATCCGCCACATAGCCGATCTTCCCGTTATCGGTGAGAATGCCGGCGGCGATGCCCATCAGGAACTTCGCCTCATAGAAGCGCGGATAGTATGTGCGGATATGCTGATAGGATGAAAGCTGACTGCAACAGAGAATCTGCACATCCGGATGCTCAAGCGACGGCTGGATACAGCTGTTCAGCATGACAGGGTTCGTAGCGAAAATAGCGGTATACCCGTCCGCGATCAGCTGCTCAATCGCCTCGGTGAACTCCGTTCTCGAAGTGACGATACAGGATTTGGTTTCAACGGACGAACCGAGCTTCTCCTGAACCGCGATTCTGCCGATATCCTGCCAGTAATTCCAGGCTGAAACGGACGGATCGCGGTTAAGCAGGAACGCGGCCCTGATTCTGGAAGGACGGAACAGCGAACCGATCAGGGAAGGGGCGGATACGTTCTGACGGCTGTCCATAATGAGACTGACGGAATCATCGCGCAGCTCGAATTCGGCAGCCATCAGACGGACACGCTCCAGCGTTTTTTCATCATCGTCATCACGGACATTCAGATAACCGAAAACAAGCAGATAGCGGAGGAAAGCGTCGCCCTGCGCCATAAAGGAACGGTCTTTTGAAACGGTATTGTACGCCTTCGCGAAGAAACGGTAAAGCTTTTCAAGATAGTATGTGTCATCTTCCGTCCAGCGGTTTTTCGGACGCACGCCGGGCATCGCGGTCAGCTTCGCGTAGGAGCCGGGCACGGAGAAAAGAATATCATAGATACCGCTTTCCTTTGAAAAATCCACATACTCATAGTACGCGGCGATCAGCGGATCGCCTGTTTTTTCAGGCAGGACACGGACAACATCGGCTTCTATATAGCCGGCGTCCATGGCTTTCATGACGCTGACGCGCTTGTTGCCCTCCTGCAGATAGTAATAGCCGAGATATTCAAGACACTTGACGGATTCATTGACGCCGTTCTCTTCAACGCTTTCATAGAGATATGCCCATTTGGATGAAAACTCGGTATCGGATTCAAGAATCGGCATAAAATTGCAGGCAAAGGCATAGGAACGGCCTTTCGCGACCGTGCCCGACACCTTATCCAGCGGGATCGTACGGATGCCGAGGGAAACCCTGGTCAGGGAAGCGAGATTCGGCACGTTTTCTTCAAGAACGGGCAGATAGGGATTACTGTTTTCACGGATCGCGGCATTGTATGCCTGCAACCCCTCACGCCTCGCTTTTATATATGCTCTCATATCCATAACGGATTACGGACCCTCCGTTTCATACAGTATCAACGCGGAAGCAACGGCTGCCGCGCTTATATTGTAACACGGGCGCCGCGAAACGTCAAAAAACGGTACGCGTGAAATAAATGAATCGGTTTCAAAACGCTTGCAAAATAAAAACGCGGCGTGTATAATTGAAATGATGTGTATGGACAGGGTGACGGACAACCGTAACCGCTTTGTCCGGGCACCCACATATATTTTTGAGGAGGAATTTCCAAATGGCGAAGAAGTATCTGTACCTCTTCTCAGAAGGCAACGCTCAGATGAGAGAACTGCTGGGCGGCAAAGGCGCGAACCTGGCCGAAATGACCAACATCGGTCTGCCGGTTCCCCAGGGCTTCACCATCACGACCGAAGCCTGCACCCAGTATTACGAAGACGGCCGTCAGATCAACGATGAGATCCAGGCTGAAATCATGGAATATGTTGCCAAGATGGAAGAAATCAACGGCAAGAAGTTCGGCGATCTGAAGAACCCGCTGCTGGTTTCCGTCCGTTCCGGCGCCCGCGCTTCCATGCCCGGCATGATGGACACCATCCTGAACCTCGGTCTGAATGACGATGTCGTGGCCGCGATGATCGCCGGCAACGATGATCCCAAGTTCGCCCGTTTCGTGTATGACTCCTATCGCCGTTTCATCCAGATGTACTCTGACGTCGTTATGGAAGTCGGCAAGAAGTACTTTGAGCAGCTGATCGACGAAATGAAAGCCAAGCGCGGCGTGACCTTCGACGTGGAACTGACCGCGGATGACCTGAAGGAACTGGCTGCCGAGTTCAAGGCTGAATACAAGTCCAAGATCGGTGAAGACTTCCCCTACGATCCCAAGGAACAGCTGATGGGCGCCATCAAGGCCGTGTTCCGCTCCTGGGACAACCCCCGCGCCAACGTTTATCGCCGTGACAACGACATCCCCTACAGCTGGGGCACTGCCGTTAACGTTATGCCCATGGTGTTCGGCAACCTGAACAACAACTCCGGTACCGGCGTTGCCTTCACCCGTGATCCCGCCACCGGCGAGAACAAGCTGATGGGTGAATTCCTGGTCAACGCTCAGGGTGAAGACGTGGTTGCCGGCGTGCGTACGCCCATGCCCATCACCCAGATGGCCGAACAGTTCCCCGAAGCTTATGCCGATTTCGTGAATGTATGCGAGAAGCTGGAAAAGCACTACCGCGACATGCAGGATATGGAATTCACCGTTGAAAACGGCAAGCTGTACATGCTGCAGTGCCGCAGCGGCAAGCGTACCGCTCAGGCCGCTCTGAAGATCGCCTGCGATCTGGTTGACGAAGGCATGCGCACCGAAGCTGAAGCTGTTGCGATGATCGAGCCCCGTAACCTGGACACCCTGCTCCATCCCCAGTTTGACACCAAGGCCCTGAAGAAGGCCACCCCCATCGGCAAGGGTCTGGGCGCTTCCCCCGGAGCCGCCTGCGGCAAGGTTGTCTTCACCGCTGAAGACGCCGTGGAATGGGCTGCCCGCGGCGAGAAGGTCGTTCTGGTCCGTCTGGAGACCTCTCCCGAAGACATCACCGGCATGAAGAGCGCGCAGGGCATCCTGACCGTGCGCGGCGGCATGACCAGCCACGCGGCCGTTGTTGCCCGCGGCATGGGTACCTGCTGCGTTTCCGGCTGCGGCGATATTGCCATGGATGAAGAAAACAAGAAGTTCACCCTGGCCGGTATCGAATTCACCGAAGGCAGCCTGATCTCCATCGACGGCACCACCGGTAACATCTACGAAGGCCTGATCCCCACCGTGGATGCCACCATCGCCGGCGAATTCGGCCGCATCATGGGATGGGCTGACAAGTTCCGCAAGCTGAAGGTCCGCACCAATGCCGACACGCCCCGCGACGCCAAGAAGGCCCGTGAACTGGGTGCCGAAGGTATCGGTCTGTGCCGTACCGAGCATATGTTCTTCGAAGAAGAGCGCATCGCCGCTTTCCGTGAGATGATCTGCTCCGACACCGTTGAAGAACGCGAAGCCGCGCTCGAAAAGATTCTGCCTTATCAGCAGGGTGACTTCGAGAAGCTGTACGAAGCTCTGGAAGGCTGCCCCGTTTGCATCCGCTTCCTGGATCCGCCGCTGCATGAGTTCGTTCCCACCACGGAAGACGAAATCGAACTGCTGGCCAAGACCCAGGGCAAGAGCGTTGAGTCCATCAAGACCCTGATCGCTTCCCTGCATGAGTTCAACCCCATGATGGGTCACCGCGGATGCCGTCTGGCCGTTACCTATCCCGAAATCGCCAAGATGCAGACCAAGGCCGTTATCCGTGCCGCGATCAACACCAAGAAGGCTCATCCCGACTGGGATATCAAGCCCGAAATCATGATCCCGCTGGTCTGCGAAATCAAGGAACTCAAGTACGTGAAGAAGGTTGTTGTTGAGACCGCTGATGCTGAGATCGCTGCCGCCGGTATCGCTCTCGAGTACGAAGTGGGCACCATGATCGAGATTCCGCGTGCCGCTCTGACCGCTGATGAGATCGCTTCCGAAGCTGACTTCTTCTGCTTCGGCACCAACGACCTGACCCAGATGACCTTCGGCTTCAGCCGTGACGACGCGGGCAAGTTCCTGAACGCCTACTATGATGCCAAGATCTTCGAGAACGATCCCTTCGCCAAGCTGGACCAGACCGGCGTAGGCAAGCTGATGGAAATGGCCATCAAGCTGGGACGTCCTGTGAATCCGAACCTGCACATCGGTATCTGCGGTGAGCACGGCGGCGATCCGACCTCTGTGGAATTCTGCCACAAGATCGGCCTTGACTATGTCAGCTGCTCTCCCTTCCGCGTTCCGATCGCCCGTCTGGCTGCCGCTCAGGCCGCTATCAAGGGCTGATTCACTTAACAAAAAAGGCTGCCGCGAAAGCGGCAGCTTTTTTGTGCGCCCGATATTACGCTGTGTGTTCCGGATATCGCGGTTTGACCGTGCGATTCAGCACGGCGAAGACGACCAGCAGGAGAACGGTGACGAGGATGGCGCTCATGCCACCGGTGAAACCGAAGGAGTCCGCGAGCGCGCCCACAACGGTCGGCATCACAATGGCACCTACAGAGCCGATACCGAGGATCATGCCGGTAGCCATAGGGTAGGCGTTGGTGAAGGGAGCGGCGTCAGAGTAGATCATCGGACAGATACCGGCCATGCAGAAACCGAGACCGGCAACGGATACCGTGACCGCGGTCACGGTGCCGCTGAAGAGCATCAAGGCAAAGAAGCCCAGCACGCCGAAGGAAGCGATCATCATCAGGGTTTTCTGATGGACTTTGGAAGATACCGCCGCGCAGAACAGGCGCCCGACCAGAATCACTGCCCAGAGCAGGGTTGCCATGCTCTGGCTGTAGGCGGTGATTGCCGCCTGATCGCCGTTGAAAGAGGCAACCAGCTGCTCC
The DNA here is from genome assembly GCA_024404245.1 of Clostridia bacterium. Lineage (GTDB taxonomy): Bacteria > Bacillota > Clostridia > Christensenellales > Aristaeellaceae > Aristaeella. The sequence continues at coordinate 22,844 of JAKSQH010000021.1, read as the reverse complement.
TTGCTCTGGATAAAGGTTACCAGCCAGCCGTTGATCGTATACTCAGAACAGAGATAGCAGAACATCATCATAGCCAGGATCAGGAACGAAGGATTCTTCATGAAGCAGAGCGTACTGTTCTTCTTCTGCTTCCGGTCCGGCTTGTCATCCTCCAGTTTCATACGGCTCATATCCAGCGCGCTGATGAGACGGATGATCACAATAAAGATCATGCCGGCCTGCCAGGAGATCCAGCCGGCCAGTACCAGGAAAATCATCGGGGCTACGATCGCGCCCACGGCAAAACTGCTGTGCAGCAGGTTGGACGCCGCGGGACTTCCGTCCGACAGGCGGTTGATGAGCCGGTTGGAAAAGTTGGTTATGCTGCCGCGACTGAGGCCGATCAGCAGGAACGCGGCGAACAGCCACGCCGGATTGCCCCATAAGCAACCCATCAAAAACCCGGCCGCGCCCAGCGCCATTGCCAGCACGACCGATTTCTTCTGCCCCATCAGCAGCGGAAGCAACCCGATCAGAAACCCGCCGGCCAGGTTACCGGCGGAATGGGCGGAAATCAACAGACCGCCCATTGTATCCGACAGGCCAAAGGCCGCTTCCAGGTCCGGCATCACGGAGCCCATCATCAGTGTTGACGCGCCGTTGCAGAAGAATGCAAGGAAGCAGGTCATCAGCAACGCCCGTTTACTTTTGTCTGCCTTACGAATGAATTCAAACATACGCGCGCTCTTTTCCGATATAATAATATTTATCTTTTGTCCGTCACTTTATCCGCCGCGAGATGATTCTTCATGTATTGCCACACCTCGTCCGGCTCCGCGTCCGCCTGCCCGTCCGGCAGGATGAACGCGCGATTCGCCACCGCGTAAAGATAGATTGCCCCGCGTACGCGCACAGCTCCCCAAAGCTTATCCCACGGCAGGATTACATTGGCTTCCTGTTTGAAGTCATTATGAATGTTGACATCCTCATCCGCCAGCACGACGGTATACATGGCACGCGGCTTCTCCAGCTTCAGCGCTTTCGCTTTTTTACTGACCTGGCTCAGGAAAGTGCCCACATACACCGCCGGCATCCCGAGCCCGATTACCGCGAGCACCGTTCCCAAAAGGCCGGACTGCGGCTTGCCGGAGCAGTAACAGACCACAGCGAAACCTACCATGATCGCCGCGAAGATTGCCGGAAGACGCCAGTGCTTTTTCAGCCGGAAAGTATCAAACAAAGCAAAACGCCGAAACGTTTTTTCGTCAATACGGCAGTGTACGGTTACGCTTTTTCCGTTCATGGGGATCCCTTCCGTTTCCCGGATGTTGTTCCGATGCTCTTATGAGCGGATATCCGTTTTTTCCGTATTCCATTTTACACTGATCTCCGTAAAACTCAAGTCTGTACTTATTTAAATAGTGACATTTCAGCCTTCCTGTGTAACTTTTTCGGATGAATTCAATGTCCTGTAACAATTTGCCATGGACAAAACCTGTTTTGTATGGTAAGATACGTACCAGATAGATGCGGATGACAGCCGCATAAAATAATAAGGAGGTTTCCTCATGAAGAAAGTTCTTTCTGTTGTTTTGGCTCTTGTTATGTTGCTGGCCTGCACCGCGGCCATGGCTGACACCGTCACCCTGACCTACGGCGAAGTCAATCCCGCCGACACCATCGTCGGCCAGACCGATACCTTCTTCAAGAACAAAGTTGAAGAACTCACCGGCGGCTCCGTGATTATCGACATCCAGTTCAGCGGCGTTCTGGGAACCGAAGCGCAGGTGCTGGACGGCATCTTCTCCGGCGATGACACCGTTGACATGCACCGTATCTCCGCTTTCGCCCTCAACAGCTACGGCTGCAAGAAAGCCACCCTGCTTTCTCTGCCCTTCACCTTCGTCAGCCGTGATCATTTCTGGAAGTTCGCCAACTCCGAACTGGCTGCCGAATTCCTCAACGAGCCCCAGGAAATCGGCCTGCCCGTCCGCGGCCTGTGCTACGGCGAAGAAGGATTCCGTCATTTCTTCTCCAAGGCTGCCGTGACCTCCATTGAAGACCTCAAGGGCATGAAGATCCGTGTTTCCGAAGACCCCGTTATGACCGGCATGGTCAGCGGTCTGGGTGCCAACCCCACCACCGTTCCCTTCACTGAACTGTACAGCGGTCTGCAGACCGGTGTGTGCGACGCTGCCGAACAGCCCATCGCCAACTACAAGTCCAACGCCTTCCAGGAAGTTGCTCCTTACCTGATCCTTGACGGCCACACCCTGGGCGCCATCCAGATCATCATCACAGACAACGCCTGGGCCAAGCTGGACGAAACCCAGCAGGCTGCCATCATCGAAGCCGCTAAGGCGACCCAGGACTTCAACGCTCAGCTGAGTGCCGGCGAAGAAGAAAAGGTTCTGGAAGCCCTGAAGGCCGAAGGCTGCATCGTGACCGACGTTGAAGACAAGACTCCCTGGATCGAAGCCTGCCAGGCTGTGATCGATGCCAACGTGGATGCCGCTTACGCTGATCTGTACGCTCAGCTGGTTGCTCTGCAGTAATCGATTCTGATTGCTGAGGCCTGCATCAAAAAGCAGTAACAGCAGAGGATGCGGGGGACTCCCTCCCGCATCCTCTTTTTTAGAGTCATCACAGAAACAGAGGGGGTGGCCGAGTGCCTGCTATTTTCGAAAAACTTGACAAACTGAAGCGCTTCTATGATGTCGCTTACAAGGTTGTCATGACGATCTGCAAGATATTGCTGATCGCCGATATTCTGGTTACGATCTACATGGTTGTGGGTCGTTATCTGCCCTTTATTCCGCCGCCCGTATGGGGTGAACAGGTTGTGCTGACACTGATGGTTTACATGACGGTTCTTTCCGCCACGCTGGCCATACGCCGCAACGCGCACATCCGCATGACCGCGCTGGACAAGTATATGCCCAGGAAACTGGTCAAATCGCTGGATCTGCTGGCCGATATCGCCGTTATGGCGCTTGGTATTATCCTGCTGGTATACGGCATCAAAGTATGTGATTCACCCATGGCCCGGCTTGGTAAGTACGACTCACTCCCGTGGCTGAGCCGTATATGGATGTATATCCCCGTACCGGTTGCCGGCGCGACCATGATCATCTTCGAGCTTGAGCAGGTCTGCCTGCATATCAAAGCCTTCTTCATCCAGGACAAACCCGGGAACGGGGAAGTCAAGCCCGAAGCTAACAATGAAGTCAAAGAGGAGGTGACCGCGCAATGAGTCCTGAAGCGGTTTCAATTCTGGTTCTGCTCGGCACTTTCTTTCTGATGATCCTGCTTCGTTTCCCCATTGCTTACGCGGTTGGCCTTTCCACCGTGTTCTGTCTTCTGTCCATGGGCAAAAGCCTGGTTACACTGCCGCAGCAGATGGTCAAGGGTACCTGGTCCTTCAGCCTGATGGCGGTTCCGTTCTTCATAACCATGGGGGTACTGATGGGGTCAGGCGGTATCAGTGAGAAGCTGATCGCTCTGGCCAACTCCCTCTTCGGCTGGATGCGCGGCGGCCTGGCACAGGTTAACGTGTGGGACAGCTATTTCTTCGGCGGCATTTCCGGTTCCGCTGCCGCGGATACCGCTTCTCTGGGCTCCATCCTGATTCCCATCATGGTGGACCAGGGCTATGAAGCCGACTTTGCAACCGCCATTACCATCACATCCAGCTGCGAGGGCCTGCTGGTCCCGCCCAGCCATAACATGGTTATCTACGCGACCACGGCGGGCGGCATCTCCGTAGGCGCCCTGTTCATGGCCGGTTACCTGCCCGGCTTCCTGCTGGCGGTATGTCTGATGATCGGTGTGTACATCATCTCCCTCAAGCGGAACTACCCCAAGGGAGAAAAGTTCAGCCTGAAGAACTTCGGAAAACAGATCATCAAGTCCTTCTGGGCGCTGGCCGCGATCCTGATCGTGGTGGTCGGCGTTGTCATCGGCCTCTTTACCGCCACTGAATCCGCGGCCATCGCGGTTGTGTATTCGCTGTTCGTCAGCCTCTATATTTATAAGGGGCTCAAATGGAAGGACCTTTGGGGCGCCTTCGGCGAATGCGTGGACACCCTGTCCATCGTGATGATCCTGATCTCCATCTCCGCGGCCTTCGGCTACTGCCTCACGATTCTGCATGTGCCGACTCACGCGGTGGAATTCATCACCAGCATCTCCAGCAGCCCGATCGTCATCGCGCTGCTGCTGAATCTGATTCTGCTGATTCTGGGCTGCGTGATGGATATGGCTCCCATCATTCTGATCACGACGCCGATCCTGCTGCCCGTGGCCCAGTCAATCGGTATTGATCCCGTGCAGTTCGGTATCATGGTGGTGCTCAACTGCGGCATCGGTCTGCTCACGCCGCCCGTCGGCTCCGTGCTGTTCATCGGTTCCGCTGTGGCCAAGGTGCCCATGGAGAAGGTTGTAAAGGCTACTTTGCCGTTCTATCTCTGCATGGTTGCCGCGCTGCTGCTGGTCACCTTCATCCCCGATGTCAGCCTGTTACTGCCGAGGCTGCTGCTGGGTTACGGAGGATGAGTTCGGGAAGGTTTCGGCCTGCGGGCCGACCCGGGGGCTTTGCGATCGCCCTTAAGGATCCTTCGGTGCATACCTTCCTTGACTTTGGGGTTACCTTTTTTCCGCGTCCGGGTTTGATGCCCGGACGCTTTTTCAGATGTTTACACGAACGGTGTATAAGAAAAGAAGGATGTTTGCCGCATCCTTCTTTTGTTTATTCTATGCCGTAAGCGGAAAAATCCAATGAGGCGAACCTGCGCAGATGATCGCAGGAGTGCGCGTCGCTGTTGACCGTGAAAGAAGCACCGCGCTCTTTCAGATACGTGTAGATCCGCATGGAGGGATAGGGTGTTTTACGGTAGCCGCGCATAATGGCGCCGGCGTTGATTTCAAAGGTTTTGCCGGTCGCGAGCAGACGGTCCGCCGCGGATTGCCAGGCCCGGACGTAACGGGGATCATCCTCATCAAAGAAATCGCCGTTTTCGTTGAACTTCGAAACGAGATCAAAGTGCCCGATGATATCGCACCCGGTCCGTTCTACAATTCCGCCGACCGTTTCATAATAGCGGGAGACCAGCAGATACGGATCTCCGCCGAACACTTCATCAATCCAGTTGCGCAGCCTGTCAGCGGTCCAGTCAACGGTGACATAGCTGCCGTTCCACTCAACGGTGTGCACGGAGCCGATTGTATAATCGCACGCGAAGGCCGGCGGGGAGGAAAACCAGTCCATTTCGAGGCCGAGCAGGACATTGATTCTGTCTCTGTACCGATCGCGCAGACGGAGCACTTCATCCCGGTAGGCAAGCATTTTCTCCGGTGTCATGCTGCAGTCCGGATCGGTAAACGCGTGCGCGTGACCGGAAAAACCGTATGTTTTCATGCCGAGGCTGATTGCCGTAAGCAGCATTTCCTCGGGTGAATTCTTCCCGTCGCAGAAGTTCGTATGCGTATGCAGGTCGCATGTTCTCATCAGGTCATTTTCTCCTGCTTTACCTTATGGTCAATCACATGACGGGAAGCGAGCTCACGGCGGACATCCTCAAGCGTGATGCCCTGCTCCGTCATCAGAACCATGACATGGTAGGCGAGGTCGGCGATCTCATAGATTGTTTCCTTCTTATCCTCGGCTTTGGCGGCGATAATCACTTCCGTCGTTTCCTCACCGACTTTTTTCAGAATCTTATCGATTCCCTTCTGGAACAGGTAGGTGGTGTAGGAACCTTCCGGAAGCTGCTGCTTACGCCCGTTCAGCAGGTCCATCAGACCGTCGGATGAGAACTCATGGCGCTCATCACTCAGGAATACTTCATCGTTGAAGCAGCTGAATGTGCCTTTATGACAGGCGGGACCGTCCGGCTCAACCATGACCAGCAGCGCGTCGCGGTCACAGTCCGCCGTGACGGATACGATATGCTGATAATTTCCGCTGGTTTCGCCCTTCAGCCAGAGTTCCTGACGGCTGCGGCTCCAGAAGCAGGTGAGCTGCTTTTCCATGGAGATACGCAGGCTCTCCTTATTCATATAGGCAAGGGTAAGCACTTTTTTACTCCAGGCATCCACGACAATTGCCGGGATCAGCCCGCGATCGTCAAACTTCAGTTCGTCAACGGTAACCATGTTTATTCGACCTCCCTGACAGGAATATGGTTTTTCTTCAACTCGGACTTGAGAACGGGAATCGGGATATCGCCGTAATGGAAAACCGACGCGGCCAGACCGGCATCCACACCGGGCAGGGTATTGAAAAGCGTAACAAAGTCTTCAATACTGCCCGCGCCGCCGCTGGCGATGACCGGAACGGAAACCGCGTCACATACCGCCTTCAGCAGGGGCAGATCGAACCCCTGACGGACACCGTCCGTATCCATGGAATTGACCACAATTTCACCGGCACCGCGATCAACACCGCCGCGGATCCATTCAATGGCCTCCATGCCCGTATCCTCGCGGCCACCCTTGGCGAAAACGTGGAATGAACCGTTCACACGCTTGATATCCGCGGAGAGCACGACGCACTGGCTGCCGTATTTTTCAGCGGCCTGACGGATCAGATCCGGGTTACGGATCGCGCCGCTGTTCACGCTGACTTTGTCCGCGCCGCATTTCAGCACCCGGTCGAAATCATCAACGGTATTGATTCCGCCGCCGACCGTGAGCGGAATGAAAATCGTGGACGCGACCTCACGCAGGATGTCCGTGAAAAGCGCGCGCCCTTCGGCGGACGCGGTGATATCGTAAAAAACCAGTTCGTCCGCGCCGACATCACTGTAATACCGCGCGAGATCAACGGGGGATGAAACATCGTTCAGCCCCTGGAAGTTAACGCCTTTGACAACTCTGCCGTTTTTTACATCCAGGCAGGGGATGATGCGCTTTGTAATCATCGGGCCACCTCGATTGCTTCGGAAATAATGACGGCTCCCGTATAATAGGCTTTGCCCACGATTGCCCCGTAAAGATCCAGCGCGCGGAGAGAGCGGATATCATCCAGTGACGACACGCCGCCGCTGGCGATGATGTTCATATCCAGATCAGACGACAGCGTTCTGTAAAGATCAACATTGGTGCCTTTCATGGCGCCGTCGCGTGAGATATCCGTGCAGATCATCGTTGTGATGCCGATGTCACGCATGCGTGAGCAGAAATCCGCCGCGGGCAGAGCGGTTGTTTCGGTCCAGCCTTTGATGGCGACAAACCCGTCACGCAGATCAACACCGAGCGCGACGCGCTCGCCGAATTCCCTGACAGCCTGAGACGCAAACCCGGGATCGGTGACGGCAGCGGTGCCGAGAATCACACGCCGGACGCCGGCGGACACGTAGCGCTCGATGACGGACATGCTGCGGATACCGCCGCCGACTTCCGTGAACAGGCCGAAGGAACCGGCAAGCTCGCTGATCAGCTGCAGATTCGGCGTTTCACCGGTTTTCGCGCCTTCCAGATCAACCAGATGCAGGCAGGTGGCCCCCTGAGACGCGAAATCGGCAGCCACGGCACGGGGATCATCATCGTAAACGGTCATCTGCGCGTAATCGCCCCTGAGCAGACGGACCGCTTTGCCGCCGTAAAGGTCAATCGCGGGATAAATCAGCATAAGTCACTCACCTCCGTATCGGCGAAGGCACGAAGAATCTTCAGGCCGACTTTTCCGCTTTTTTCGGGATGAAACTGACAGCCGTATACATTGCCGCGGCGAACGGCCGCCGTAAGCGGCGCGCCGTATTCCGTTGTCGCGGAAACATACGGATCGCAGCTGACGGCACTGAAGGAATGCACAAAATAAACGCAGTCCCCGTCCGCCAGATCGCGCAGGATCGGGGAGGCGTTACCGGTCATGGTCAGCGCGTTCCAGCCGATGTGCGGAATTTTCAGCCCGGCGGGAATCCTGTCCGAAATCGGCCGGATTTCACCGGGGATCAGGCCGAGACCTTCGAATTCACCGAATTCATAGCTGCGGTCAAACAGCAGCTGCATACCGAGACAGATGCCGAGCAGGGGAGTGCCGGCCGCGGCACATTCCTTAATGACCGTATCCAGACCGGCCGCACGCAGCTTATCGGCAGCGTCACCGAAAGCGCCGACACCGGGCAGAACAATTCTTTCCGCCCCGCGGACGGTTTCCGGGTCACCCGTAACGACTGTTTCGGCGCCGATCATGGCGAAAGAGGAACGAAGGGAGAAAAGATTCCCGACGCCGTAATCAATGATCGCAATCATGCAAGCACACCTTTCGAGGAAGGAATCAGATCAGCTGCCGCGGGGTCGATCGCCACAGCCTGACGCAACGCTCTCGCGGCGGCCTTGAAGGCGCCCTCGGCGATGTGATGGCTGTTGATACCGGTCAGCAGACGCAGATGAAGCGTGATGCCGGCGTTGGCGGCGAAAGCCGTGAAAAATTCATGAATCAGCTCGGTATCAAAAGTACCGATTTTCTCCGTGCGGAATTCCAGCCCGTTGCAGAACATGCCGCGGCCGGAGATATCAACAGCGGCCAGAATAAGCGCCTCATCCATCGGCAGTGTGATGCTGCCGTAGCGGATGATGCCCATCTTATTGCCGAGCGCCTCACGGAACGCGAGCCCGAGACAGATCGCGATATCCTCCGCGGAGTGATGATCGTCGACCTGCGTATCGCCCGCGCAGCGGAGGGTCAGATCAAAACGGCCGTGCACGGCAAACAGCGTGAGCATGTGATCCAGAAATCCGATGCCGGTGCTGATGTCGGCTTTTCCGCTGCCGTCCGGCGTAAAGCGGAGTGAGATCGCGGTTTCGGCGGTCTTTCTTTCAATCATTGCGTTTCTCATGTGTCAATTCTCCTTCCGGATCTCATCCACGGCCGCGAGCAGAAGGTCCATCTGCTCCTTTGTACCGACGGTGATCCGGTTGTACTCACGGATCCTTTCGGCTGTGAAGTGCCTGACCAGAATACCGCGGTCTTTCAGCTTTTCATACAGGACGCCGCCGGGAATATCCGGATGCATCGCGAAAACGAAATTCGCGCCGGAAGGCAACACGCGGAAACCGCGTTTTGTCAGCTCTTCCGTGGTATAAGCGCGGTTCGCGTTGATCACGGCAATGTTTGCCCTCACTGTTTCCTCATCCCTGAGAACGGCGATACCGGCGGCAATCGTCATGGAATTGATATTGTAGGGGTTCAGCGAATAACGGAAGGTCTCCAGATCGCGGATCAGCTCCTTGCACGCGATGCCGTAACCGAGCCGGCCGCCCGCCAGTGAACGGGATTTGGAAAAGGTGCGGGTGACGAGCAGATTGGGATATTTACGGATCAGCGGCACACAGGTCACGCCGGAAAAGTCGGCATACGCTTCATCAACCACGACTACGTTATCCGGATTGGAGGCGATGATCTTTTCAAGCGCATCCGCGGACAGCGTGATCCCGGTCGGCGCGTTCGGGTTCGCGATAAAGATTGTTTTACCGATGCCGGTGTAGTCCTCCGGGTCAATGGTCATATCATCCTTCAGCGGAATGACCGTATAGGGAACAAGATTGCGCTGCGCGAAAACCGGATAGAAGCCGTAAGTGATATCCGCGAAGGCGGCGGGATGGTCACGGTCGCAGAAGCAGGCGAAAGCATAGTCCAGCACTTCATCCGAACCGTTTGTCATGATCAGTTCATCCGGATCCACATGCTCAATGGCTGCCAGCTCGCGCCGGAGATCGCCGCAGGTGGTGTCCGAATAAAGATTCAGAGGGCGGAGAAGCCCGCGGGCGCATTCCATTGCCGCTTCAGACGGCGGAAAAGGACTTTCGTTTGTGTTGAGCTTGACGAAACGGCTCAGGTCAGACGGCTGTTCACCGGGCGTATACGGCGTGAGCCGGTCAAACTTGGATGAAAAATAACGGCTCATGATTATTCCTCCAGGCGTATTACGGCACTGCGGGCGTGCGCGGTCAGCCCTTCCTTCAGCGCGAAGGCTTCCACATCCCCGGCGACACGCCGCAGCGCGTCACCTGTGAAGTAAGTGTACTGCGTTTTCTTTACAAAGTCGTCCACGCTCAGCGGTGAGGAGAACTTCGCGGTTCCCTGCGTGGGAAGCGTGTGATTCGGGCCCGCCAGATAATCGCCGAGCGCTTCGGGACAGTTACGGCCCATGAAGATGCTGCCGGCGTGACGGATGCCGTCCAGATAATCAAAAGGATTGTCCAGACAAAGCTCAAGGTGTTCGGGCGCGATTTCGTTGGCGACATCGATGACTTTCTTCAGATCATCCGTGACGATGATTTTGCCGTTGTTTTCAATGGACGCCCGGGCGATCTCCTCTCTGGAAAGCAGGGGGAGCTGACGCTCAAGCTCATCGCGTACCTTCACGGCAAGATCCATGCTGTCCGTGACCAGAACCGCGCTGGCCAGCTTGTCATGCTCCGCCTGGCTGAGCAGGTCCGCGGCAACATAGACGGGATTGCTTTTCGCGTCCGCGATGACCATGATCTCACTGGGACCGGCGATCATATCAATGGCAACGGAACCGAACACCTGCCGCTTGGCTTCGTTTACAAAAGCGTTTCCGGGCCCCATGATCTTGTCAACCTTCGGCAGGCTTTCGGTACCGAACGCCAGAGCGGCAATGGCCTGCGCGCCGCCGGCCTTCAGAATGGTATCGGCACCGGCGACTTTCGAGGCGGCGAGAATCACGGGGGCGATTTTACCGTCCTTTCCGGGGGGCGTGGCAATGACGATTTCACGGCAGCCGGCGATCTTCGCGGGGATCACGCCCATCAGCACACTGCTGGGCAGCGCGGCTGTGCCGCCCGGAACATACAGACCCACGCGATCAATCGGGATGATCTTCTGACCCATGACGATGCCGTCTTCATCGTTGATGATGAAGCTGTTTCTGACCTGACGGGTGTGGAATTTCGTAATATTCGCGGCGGCCTTGCGCAGCACATCAAGGAAACCGCTCTCAACCGCGGCGAACGCCTCTTCGATTTCATCGGGCGTGACAAGCAGCGAATCGAGCGCGGCACCGTCAAAACGCGCGGTATATTCCAGAACCGCCGCGTCCCCGCGCTCACGGACGTTTTTCAGAATATCCGCGACCTTATCGGTGACATTGGCGGTCGGAATCTTCCGCGCGAAAATTTCATTGTTGGAAACTTCACCGTATTTCATGATCCTGATCATTGCTTTGAACCTCCGATCTGTTTTTCAAGCCCGTTCCGGATATTCAGGATCATGTCCTGCCGGAAGGCGTAACTGGCTTTGTTGGCGATGAGCCGGGCGCTGACGGGAACGATGGTTTCCAGTTCGTGCAGCCCGTTCTCCTTCAGCGTTGTGCCTGTTTCCACAATATCGACGATCACATCGGACAGCCCGAGAATGGGGGCGAGTTCAATGGATCCGTTCAGATGAATGATGTCGATATCGCGCCCGAGCGACGCATAATAATCCGCGGCGATCCGGCTGAACTTTGTGGCGACGCGCAGCGTGCGGCGGTGATCGTCACGGAAACCGACAGACCCCGCGACCGCCATTCTGCAGATGCCTGTTTTCAGATCCAGCAGTTCATAGATATCGGGAACGTATTCAAGCAGGATATCCCTGCCGCATACGCCGATATCCGCCGCGCCGCGTTCCACATAGACGGAAACATCGGACGGCTTTACCCAGAAGTAACGGACGCCGTTTTCCGGAGATTCGAATGTCAGCTTACGGTTCTCCTCCTCAATGGAGGGGCAGCGGAAACCGGCTTCGGCAAACATACGGTAGACCTTTTCGCCGAGACGCCCTTTCGGCAGGGCTATATTAAGCATCCGGTCCAATGAATTTCACCCCGTTTCCCTCCATAATCGCTTTGCGGCGGTATTTGAGCATGTCCGGTATATCACGGGACGCGAGCACGCTGTATCCGTCGGCCGTAAGGGCACGCACCGCGGAGGCGACCCTGACGGGGTTATCCTCCGCCGTGTAAAGCAGCAGTATGTCCGTGTCAAACCCGTCTTCAGCGGCCATGTAGCGCTCGATCAGGTCAAGATAGACCGCGAACCCGATTGCTTCGGCGTTCACATTCATGCGTGCCAGCAGACGGTCATAGCGCCCGCCGGAGAGGATCGCCTCCGGAATGCCGCCGACATATCCTTTGAAAACTACGCCGTTGTAATACTCCGTATCACTGATGACCGAGAAGTCAAACCGGACGGAATCGCTGAGCCCGTAAAGGCTGAGCACGTCAAAGATGACACGCAGCTGGCGGACGGCTTCCGCCGGGGCGTTCAGCTCCTCCAGCACGGTGAATGCTTCCTCCGGACTGCCGCGGAGCGACAGGAGACGGATAAGATCGGCGGACTGATCCGGGCAGAGCGCGGCGAGCTCATGGGTGCTCTTGCGCCTGATGCAGGAAAGCAGTGAACGGCGGGTACCGTCACTCACGTGCATCCTGTCAATAAACGCGGATACGATATCCAGATGGGATATCGCGAGCAGCGCCGTGTCGGAAACGGAGCGGAGGCTTTCCGCCGCGAGGCGGACGACTTCACACAGGTTGTAGTCATCAACGGTGCCGATACATTCAAGCCCCGTCTGCATGATTTCACGGTAGCCGTTTGTGCTGCCGGACACACGGTAAACATTTTCCGTGTACCAGAGTTTTCTGGTTCTGTCACACGTGTTGCGGCAGTTGCGGACGATGCTAAGCGTCACGTCCGGCTTGAGGGCCATCAGCTTGCCGTTTGTATCCGTAAAGGTGATGACGCTGTCACTGAGCAGAAACTCCTTGTTGCTCGCGTACAGATCATATTCTTCAAATTTGCTCATCCTGTACTGCGTGTATCCGTTCTGCGCGTACAGGGAACGGAGAGAAAACAGGATCTTCTCTTCGGGACGCAGTGTATCTCGGTTTGCCGGGTTCATTTTTTCTCCTCCATACGGCTGATCATCAGTTTATATCCGCCGCTGCCATATTCAAGAGCGCGCTTCACACGGCTGATTGTCGCGGAAGAAACGCCGGTTTCATCGGCAACCTGCTGGTAATTCTGACCGTGCTCCAGCAGTACGGCAACATCAAGACGGGCGGACAGATCCTTGAGCTCGCGCATGGTGCACAGATCCTCAAAGAATGAGTAGCACTCGTCCTTCGTATGCAGATTCAGAATGACGTCAAAAAGACGGTCCAGGGAATCGGAAGCAATGCGGGACATGACGGTTCCTCCTTGCATTAATACATTAATATATTAACATATTACCACGCTAAAGTAAAGACGAAAACAGCATCCGCGATGAATGTTCGTGATTTCCGGAAAAACACCGCTCCTGAAGCAGAGCGGTGTGAAGGACATCATCAGATATCAAAAAGCAGATCATCGTAGGTGGGGAAGGGCCACATCTCACGGTCGGTAATGACTTCGAGCCTGTCGGCAGTGCCGCGGAGCTTTTCCATTGCCGGAAGTACGGTATCATGCATGTACCGGGCGCGGTCCGCCACGCAAAGACCCGTATCAAGGCCGTTTCTGGCATTGTCCAGACCGTCAGCGGCTGATTTCAGATCGTTGATTCTGCCGGTCAGCTCGGCCAGAAGCGAAAGCGGACCGGAAACATCCAGCGAGCTGTCCGCGGAACGGATACCGGTTACCGCGCCGGCAACCTTTCCGCTGAAAGCGATCACCGCGGGCAGAATCTGGCGCCGCGTCATCATAAGCATCGTGGAAGCTTCTATATTGATGACTTTCGCGTAAGCGTCAAGACCGATTTCGGTGCGGGAACGAAGCTCGCTCTCGCTGAGCACGCGGTGGCGTGTGAACAGGTCCACATTCTTCCGCGCCAGATACGCGGGAAGGGCGTCCACCGTGGAAGGCGCGCTGAACAGACCGCGCAGCGAGGCTTCCGCCTGCCATTCCGGAGAATAGTTATTGCCGTTGAAGATAACGCGTTTGTGCTCACGGATTGTGCGCACGATCAGATCATGCAGCGCGGAATGGAAATCTTCCGCCTGTTCAAGCTCATCGGCAAACTGACGCAGGCTTTCCGCCACAATCGTGTTGAGCACAACATTGGCATCGGAGATGGAACAGCCGGAGCCGAGGGAACGGAATTCAAACTTGTTGCCCGTAAAGGCAAAGGGGGAAGTGCGGTTACGGTCGGTTGTGTCACGCGGGAATTTGGGAAGCATGTGCACGCCGATCGTCATTTCCTCACGGTCATGCCCGTTGTAGCTGGTCCCGGTTTCAAGGGCGCTGAGAATCTCAGTAAGCTCATTGCCCAGGAACATGCTCATTACGGTGGGAGGCGCTTCACATCCGCCGAGACGGCAGTCATTGCCGGCTGACGCGATAGAGGCCATGAGAAGATCCGGATATTCGTCAACGGCTTTGATGACCGCTGTGAGGAAAAGCAGGAACTGAGCGCTTTCATGCGGGCTGTCACCCGGCTCAAGCAGATTGTAGCCGGTGTTGGTGCTCATGCTCCAGTTGTTGTGCTTACCGCTGCCGTTGACATTCGCGAAGGGCTTTTCGGCAAGAAGACAGACAAGATCATGCCGGCGTGCCACTTTTTTCATCATATCCATTGTCAGCTGGTTATGATCGCACGCGATGCTGACACCCTCGTAAACAGGGGCCAGTTCATGCTGCGCGGGCGCGGTTTCGTTATGCTCCGTGCGTACGGGAATGCCGAGCTTCCACAGCTCGTCATTCAGCTCGGACATGAATGCCTGAACACGCGGCTTGATCGTACCGAAGAAATGATCATCCAGTTCCTGACCCTTGGGCGGCCTCGCGCCGAAGAGCGTGCGACCGGTGAAGATCAGATCACTGCGCTTTTCATACAGTGTTTTGTCAACCAGGAAATACTCCTGCTCGGGGCCGACCGTCGGCACAACACGGATTACATCCGTGCGGCCGAACAGCTTCAGAATGCGCAGAGCCTGACGGTTCAGCGCTTCCATTGAACGCAGAAGAGGCGTCTTTTTGTCAAGTGCTTCTCCGCCCCAGGAGCAGTAAGCCGTGGGAATGCACAGAATACCGTCTTTAATGAAAGCGTAGGAAGTGGGATCCCACGCCGTGTATCCGCGTGCCTCAAACGTGGAGCGCAAACCGCCGCTGGGGAAAGAGGACGCGTCGGTTTCACCGCGGACCAGCTCTTTACCGCTGAACTCGCAGATCGCTTTGCCGCCGTCGGAAGGCGAAAGGAAGGAATCGTGCTTCTCAGCCGTGAAACTGTTGAGCGGCTGGAACCAATGGGTAAAATGTGTCGCCCCGTGCTCCAGCGCCCAGTCCTTCATCGCGTTGGCCACGACGCTGGCAACCTGGGGATCCAGGCGGCGTCCTTCGTCAATGGTTCTGTGAAGGGCTTTGTATGTTTCCCGGGGAAGGCGCTGGCGCATGACAGGATCATTAAAAACATTCAAGCCAAAGATCTCGTCGATGTGTGCCATGAGAAAACCTCCCTTAATCAGTTAATTGAAACAGTTTAGATGAATATTATGCCCGTGTCAAGCCAATCATGCCCCCGTATCGATCTATGAACGAAGAAAAAACGATAAATGTTCACTACTTTTTCCCTTTTCTTTTAATATCTATCGTGTATAATAAAAAGAAACACAGATATGAACAGGGAGGTGACCGCCTGGTGAATGAACTGATCACTACAGTAAGGAATATGTTCTGGAATGTTACTCACCGGCTGGGTATCGCCGATGTTATCGATATTATCATTGTCGCCGTTGTGATCTATGAGCTGATTATGCTGCTGCGGCATACACGCGGCAGCGCGCTGATCAAAGGTCTGATTGTTTTCTGCGCCGCGGCGCTTGCGAGCAGCCTCCTCGGCTTTACAAGCCTGAACTGGCTGCTGACAACCATCCTCAATAACGGTGCCATTGTGCTGATTATTCTGTTTCAGCCCGAACTGCGCAAAGCGCTTGAATCCATGGGGCGCAGCAAGCTGTTTGACAGCAGAAAGAAAACCGAACGCACAACAACGAACCGGATCACAAATGAGATTGTGCAGTGCCTGCTGGACCTGAGCCGCCGCCGTGTGGGCGCACTGCTCGTGTTTGAACGGTTGACGGGTCTGCAGGATGTTGTCGATACGGGAACCGCGGTTGACGCGGAAATTTCCGCGCCGCTGATCGAGAATATTTTCGAACCGAATACCCCGCTGCATGACGGGGCAGTGGTTATTACCGGCGAGCGCATCGCGGCCGCGGCTTGCATTCTGCCGCTGACAGAGGCCAGCGGCGTGAGCCTGGAGCTCGGTACGCGGCACCGCGCCGCGATCGGCATCAGCGAGAATACGGACGCGCTTGTGCTTGTGGTGAGTGAGGAAACCGGAACGATCTCCATGGCGAAGCACGGTGAGCTGGAACGCCCGATGAATGAAGAAAAGCTGCGCGAGGTACTCGGCGGCCTCTATGAGAAGGAAAACAGCAGTTTACTCTCCTTCGTGACAAAACTGATCCAGAAGAAGGAGGAAACAGCCGATGACGAATGATAACAAAACCGGGAAAGCGGCAGGCGAAATAAAAACCATCATCCGTCATGTTTTCCTGCATAACGGATGGGCAAAACTGCTGGCGATTATTATTTCACTGTGCCTGTGGGCCGGATTGATTTCGCAGGACCCGAAACTGACGCGTGAAAAGAATTTCCAGAGTGTGACCGTGACGATCACCGGCTCGGATACGATGAAACGGAACGGCTATATTGTGACAAGTGACATCAATGAGGCGCTTTCCGGGGTCAACGCGGTTGCCGCTGTACCGCAGCAGTACTATGATGCCGCTGAAGCGACAAACTACAATCCGCGCGTTGACCTGAGCAAGATCACTTCCGCCGGTACGCAGATGATAAAGATCACATCCTCCTCCAATTCCAGCTACGGAAAGCTGGTGTCCATTACCCCCGAAACGATTGAGATTACGGTGGAGGAATACAAAACCCGTTCACGTATCCCGGTTTCCGTAACTGTGGAAGGGGATGCGCCTAAAGGCTGGTATATGTCGGCCGCCACGGCGGACCCGGCACTGATTACCGTATCCGGTCCGCAATCCGTGGTTAATTCGGTATCAAGGGCAAGGGTTGTGCTGAACGCGGATGAAATCGAATGGAGCGAGGGAATATCCAGAACAGCCGCTTCTTTCACACTGTATGACAAGAACGGTGAACCGATCGATTCATCCCTGCTTGAAGTGACGACGGAGTCTGTTCTGATTGACAGCATTATTGTGGAACAGAACATCTATCCGGAAAAGAACGCCCGTGTGAAAACGGACGGGATTGTTACGGGCAGGCCGGCGAGCGGATATGCCGTTACCGGTATTGCCGCCGAACCTGAAACGGTCGCGACGGCCGGGCGGCAGGAAGTGCTTGATCAGTTCACCGATATCATGCTGAACGGTACCGTTGACGTAACAGACGCGAGTGAAAGCGTAACAGCGGAACTGAAACTGAAGAGACCGGCCGATGTTGTGCATCTCAATACGGATACAGTGACGGTTACCGTTTCCGTAATGCCGGAGGAAACCGGTGAAGAGCAGCGGGACGCCGATACTGAAAATGAACCGTAAGCCTGAAGGAAAAAGGAATTAAGTGCAATGGGAAGCCTTGTTACATCTATATTTACCGTGATGCTCGGCTGGGTCCGGTCGGTTGCCGCGTGGACGCGGGAACTGCTGAACGGTGAAAGAGGCTCGGGTTCTCAATGGCTCGGTGAACACTGGATCATCATATTTATCGCGCTGTGTGTAATCGGAGCATTGATTGACCTGGCTGTGTATCTGGCCAGATGGCAGCCTTTCCGCGTATGGCGTGACATGCTCGGCCGGATCGGGAACCGCGGAAATAAAGCCGCAAAGAGCGAATGGGAACCGCCGGTAACGGAGACGGGAAGCGACGAATATTATAATGTACAAAACGCTCCCGCCGCTGAAGAGTATGACCGGATGGAGATTCATGTATATACCGGAGATCACGCCGAACCGGCTGTGCAGCAGACGGTCGGAGGACAAAGACGCCGGAGAGCCGCGCGGTATCAGGATCAGACTGATGACGGCCCGGTGCTGTGAAGAATGCGGGCTTTTTATCGGAAAGGACAGAAAAAGTGACTGGCATACTCGATGAAAAACGGTTTATCATACTGACCGGCAATTACGGCAGCGGAAAGACGGAACTGGCGCTGAATCTCGCTTTCCGTTTTGCCGAAAGCAGAAGCACAACGCTGGTGGACCTGGATATCGTGAATCCCTATTTCAGATCAAGTGAGAAAACAGAACAGCTGGAGGCGGTCGGTATCAGGGTGCTGAAGCCGACATTTGCGCTGACAACCGTTGATATTCCGGCGCTGCCGGCGGAAATACAAAGTGTATTTGAGACGCCGTGCGATAAGGTGATCTTTGATGTGGGCGGGGATGACACGGGCGCCGCCGCACTTGGCAGATACGCGCCGTCCTTCAGGCGTTTCGCACAGGATACGGTATGCGCGCTTGTTGTGAACTGCATGCGCCCGCTGACTGAAACGGCGGAGGATATAACCGATCTCGCGCAGCGGATCAGCGCGCGCGGAAGGGTGCCGGTCGAAATACTGATCAACAACACGAATCTGGGCGGAAAAACAACGCCTGATCTTTCCGCCAAAGGGCATGAGATTGTAAGCAAAGCCGCGGAGGCACTGAAGATCGGCTGCGTTCTTGATGCCGGTATGGAAGGTATGGCAGCCGGAACCGAATATCTGAAGATACGCAGAATGATGGTTCCTGACTGGATGGAGGAAGTATGAACGCACAGATGCTTCCGGAAGCCTTTGTGGAAAGAATGAGCGGACAGCTCGGCAATGAGCTGCCTCTTTTTTTGCAGTGCTATAATGAACCGTATCTGCGCGGAATCCGCTATAACCCGCTGAAAATGACGGAGCATCCGGATCTGCCGCCTGTTCTGTGGGCGTGGGACGCTTATGAGCTGCCGCCTGATTCGGACGCGGGCGCTACCGTTATGCATGAAGCCGGCGCTTTTTATCTGCAGGAACCGGGCGCTATGCTGCCTGCCGCGGTGATGGACGCGCAGCCCGGTGAAAGAATACTGGACCTGTGCGCGGCTCCGGGCGGCAAGTCCACACAGCTCGGATGCGCGATGCACGGGGAAGGCCTGCTTGTCTGCAATGAACCGGTGCCGAAACGCGCCGCGGTTCTTTCCGGAAACATTGAACGGATGGGCATTTCCAACGCGATTGTTGTATCGGCCTATCCCGACGCGCTTGCCGAACGCATGCCGGGATGCTTTGACGGGGTGCAGGTTGACGCGCCCTGCTCCGGTGAAGGCATGTTCCGCAGACATCCGGAAACGATCAGCGAATGGTCACCGGCTATGGCGGAGGGATGCGCCGGGAGACAGACGGAAATACTGAATGAAGCGGCGCGCCTTGTGCGGCCGGGGGGAAGGATCGTTTATTCCACCTGTACCATGAATCCGGAAGAGAACGAGCGGGTTGTTGAACGCTTTCTGAAGACACACCCGGAGTTCTCGGCTGAAGCCTTCAGCCTGCCGGGAGCGGACGCGCCTGACGGCATGCTGACATGCTATCCTCACCGCATGCGGGCGGAAGGACACTTTGCCGCCAGACTGCGGCATACAGGCAGCGGACCGCGCGGCAGCTTCGCGGGGCATACATTCCCGACGCCGGGAAAAGAACAGAAAGCAGCGCTGCGTGCTTTCTGCGAAAACGCTCCGGAAGCGGACGCCGTATTCGGCAACACGCTTGTGAGCTGCAATGAAATACCGGACTTAAAAGGCATAAAGGTGCTCCGCGTCGGTTTGCATCTCGGTGAAGCACGCGGAAAACTGTTTATTCCCGATCACGCCTGGTCACATGCCGAACAGCCGCCGCGGCTTGAACGGGTTGAACTTAACGAAAAGGAAGCACTGCTGTATTGCGCGGGCGAAACGGTGCCGCGTGACGGCAGAGGATGGGTACTGGTATGCTGCGGAGGCCCGGTTCTCGGATTCGGAAAAATCAGTGACGGAATTATTAAAAATCATTACCCGAAAGGCTTGAGAAAAGCCTTGACAAGGGCATGAACCTGAAGTAAAATAGCGTTTGGCATCAATAGCTCCGCTAGCCCCGGTAACTATTGACAACAGCCCTGCGAGTGCGACCATCACAAGCGGGACACCAATTCAACCATCCACTTGAGGAGGAACTACCTTGAAGACTTACATGGCAAAAGCTGCAGACATCAACCGTAAGTGGTATGTTGTCGATGCCGAGGGTCAGGTTCTGGGCCGTCTGGCTTCCCAGGTTGCTTCAGTCCTGCGCGGAAAGAACAAGCCGATCTACACCCCCAACGTTGATACCGGTGACTATGTGATCATCATCAACGCTGATAAAGCCGTTCTGACCGGCAAAAAGCTGGATCAGAAGATTTACTATCATCACACCGGCTACGTCGGCGGTCTGAAAGAGACCAAGTATCGCAAGCTGATGGCTGAAAAGCCTGAGTTCGCGGTTCGCCGTGCCGTTGTCGGCATGCTGCCCAAGGGACCCCTCGGACGCCAGATGGCGAAGAAGCTCAAGGTCTACGCAGGCCCCGAGCATGAGAACGCCGCTCAGCAGCCCGAGAAGCTCGAACTCATTTGACGGAAAGGAGTAACGAAAAATGGCTAAGGTAGATTACAGTGCTGTTGGCCGCCGCAAGAAGGCTGTTGCCCGCGTCCGTCTGGTTGCCGGTGATGGCAAAATCGTGATCAACAAGCGCGATATTGACAATTATTTCGGTCTCGAAACCCTGAAGATGACTGTCCGTCAGCCCCTGACGCTGACCAACACAGGCAACTTCGACGTTATGGTTAACGTAAACGGCGGCGGTCTGTCCGGACAGGCCGGTGCTATCCGCCACGGCATCAGCCGCGCCCTGTGCAAGGCTGACCCCGAACTGCGCGGCGCTCTGAAGAAAGCCGGCTTCCTGACCCGTGATCCTCGTATGAAGGAACGCAAGAAGTACGGCCTGAAGGCTGCCCGTCGTGCTCCCCAGTTCAGCAAGCGCTGAGAACCCTTGTATATCAAGGTTTTCAAGAATCCGACCACTCGCCTGGTCGGGTTCTTTTTTGTCTGCATAGAGCTTTTTTGCAAAAGACTTCAGCAGAGCAAGAACCGGAAAACGTAGACGGCATAAGCCTTTCAGGCTTTTTTGCATTGCAAATTCGTTGCAAAAACGAGTGTATAAATCAGTGAATACAAGACCAATTTCGATATTGATCGTTTAGGCTTATCGGAAGGCGCGGCGAAAAAGATGCTGAGTGGTAGCTTGAACATGGAAGTGCTCAACAAGTTACTGGAAAACGATGACTTTGCTATTCTGACTGAACAGATTGCACAGTATGTTGATGGGACTAATCGTGCCAGCATGGCTGTGATGAACAAGGTGTTGCAGCTTGCGGGAGGTTTGGTGCAGAAGCAGGCAAAGACACATCCTCT
This sequence comes from Clostridia bacterium, assembly GCA_024404245.1. GTDB lineage: Bacteria > Bacillota > Clostridia > Christensenellales > Aristaeellaceae > Aristaeella. Next base: position 1,405 of record JAKSQH010000021.1, on the reverse strand, counting down.
GGATAAGGCTGCTGCTGTGAAAACATACCGTGACATTCGGGCGAACATGGTGCCACCCCAGATCCCTGATACAGCAGCGATGGAGAACAGCTGGGCTCGCATTCTGGCGTATCTGAAACAAGGAGCAGAGGAAAGTGTTGCGAATGCGACCAAGCTGACGAGCGATACAATGGGCCGCATGATTGAAAAACTGGATGCACGAAAGGGAACCTTTGACCTGCACAGCATCACGATTCGTGACCTTACCGGTGCGATCACGGAGGTTGTTGCTGAGTCTGGTTATCCTGATGAGCAGAAAGAATCGTTGAGGAAGAATCTTCTCACGATGTTTGAGGCATACACAAAAGGCGGCGGAAGACGCTGATTGTAACATGGGGAGACGGTATACCTCCGCACAAGGATCAGGCAGGGCATTTGCCCATGCTGCCGATAATCGGTCTGTCCTGCTTGACAGACCGATCATCAGCAGCGCGTACGGTTGCCGTCCGCAGCCTGTCCCTTGCGCGAAGGTATAACACACTAGACTTTGCGAGCAAAGCCGTGTGCCAACGGGCGGCGCTGCCCCCTTTGGATTCCCCTGCCAACAGGGCGCTTGCACCCCTATTGGATGACCCAGCGCAGGCTGCGGCCTGAAGATGATGCCAACGAAAAAAGGCAGTTCCTTGTCATGAGGTACGACCTTTGTCGCGGGCTGTATGATGATGGCAGATTCGCCATCAGAGGCACGTCAAGATGATGGCAGTTTTGCTGGCACCCATTCATTGAAACTTGTGTCTATCCAGTTGGATACCAACGCACACCAAAGAAGACAATGCCATTGCGGCATTGCCTTCTTTGGTGTTAAAAATATGTTTTTATTTTACAGTCCAGGAACTATAATCGACATTAGGTATTGTGACGGTGCTACCATCCGCATAGAGTATTTTGTGGATGCCACAGTATACTTTATAGATTTGACTTCTGTTAGGAATAACAAAGTTGTCGGAATATACTGTGCTGCCGGGATTTACATTGCGAGTTGTTGTTTTGTAATAAACGGAATCACCATATATCTTCTTGCCCCATGTATCCTCGGCATAAACGTATAATTCAAATGCCTTCACAGTGCGCCCATAATCTCTGTTGGTTACCTCGAACTTGATTTGGAACTTATCATTTGACAGAGAATCCCATGTTGCATATGCACCGTTCTTTATATACAGAGTAGCACCATTAGTTGGTTCGACATAGAATGTTATTTTAATAGATTTGTTGCTGCCGTCCTTTGTTTCGCCAATTAATGTATACTTACCCTCTCGTGTGAACGTGAGTTTGCCATTGGCAATATTGTAGGCATAGAGGATGCTGGACCCCCCCTCAGACTGTCCGAAAACCCTGTAATTTCAACGTGTTTCTGTGATTTGGA
>JAKSQH010000020.1 GCA_024404245.1 Clostridia bacterium | reverse complement strand
CCAGATAGATGCCGTTCAGGGTCATGGTGTAGTCGATGTTGTTGCCGGAGTTCTTAACCCATTCGCCGGTGGCGGGCAGGATCTCATAGGCGCCGTCAGCGGTCATGTTGTAGCTGACGCCTTCCAGACCGGTCTGCAGGAAGGTATAAGCTTCTTCGGAAGAAATGAAGTTGATGTAAAGCAGGGAAGCCAGAGGCTCGTCGTTGGTGGCGGGCAGGAAGATCTTACGGTCGGAACCGACGGGGCTGCCCAGGAACTTGCGGGTGATGCCGGCGTCATTCTTGAAGCAGTCGACCGCGATGAACTTCGCGTCGGGGCCTACGTTGCGGGCCAGGTTGGCGTTGATGCAGTCATCGCCGTTACGGTAGGGGTAGTCCCAGTTGTGCTGGAAGGCGCCCACATAACCGGCCTTCATGTTGTCATCTTCAACGGTGGAGTCGGTGTACAGAGCGAAGTCTTTCCAGATCAGGCCTTCGTTGTACCACTTGTTCAGAACACGGATGCCTTCCTTGTATCCGGGATAGGTGGTGTGACGATCGTCATAACCGTAGACGAACAGGGTTTCATCGGAGATATCATCGGCAACATAGCTGATGCTCAGCAGGTCATTGCGCCAGCCGATATCGGTGGAGGTGGTGTAGGGGATCATCTTGTCAGCGTCGGCGCCCAGCAGGGTTTCGGCGTTGTCGCGGAAAGCAACCAGCATGTTGTAGAATTCTTCTTCGGTGGTGGGCAGAGCGATGTTCAGCTTGTCGCACCAGTCCTTACGGACGAAGGTGGTGATACGGGCAACGTTGGGCTTGGAGCCTTCGATGCAGTACACAGCGCCGGTGGTGGGATCCTGATCATAATACAGGTTCTCTTCGCCGAGTACCAGAGCAATCAGATCGCCCAGATAAGCTTTGTATTCATCCAGCATATCCTTGAGATCAATCACGCCGTCCATGGCAGCGTAGGTGTTGATCGCGCCGATATTGTAGGTGTAGCTGACATCGGGAGCTTCGCCGGTGGCGAGCAGGTTCGGGATGTCATCAGCTTCGGACCAGCGGCCGACAGAGACGAACTCGACTTCTACGTTGTACTTTTCGAGCATCTTCTCTTTGATCCAGGTCGTCCAGACGTTGTCGGTGGGATCGGTGCCGCCGTCATTGTTACGGTTGAAAATTTCAACGGTGATGTGACGGGTCTCGGTGAATTTGCCGTCCACAAAGCCATCATCGGCCGCGAAAGCGGAGGTGATGCCCAGGGTGGCGATCAGAGCCAGAACCAGAACCAGGGAAAGAATGCGTTTCATGGTAGTTCCTCCTTTTTTATTGTTTCTGCGGTATTAACCGCGGATAACCTGATGAAATGTTAACCTGCCGGCCTGTAAGTCATATCGCTGTGGGAAACAGGCTCAGCCCTTTACGGCGCCGATGGTTACGCCGGTTACAAAGTATCTCTGCAGCCAGGGGTAAACAACCAGAATCGGCACTGTGGCGAACATGACGGTCGCCATCTGAATGGTCTTGCTGACACCGTTGTCAAAGAAGCCTTCCTGCGCGACCTGCTCGGTGGTCTGCGTGGAGTTTTTGATGACATTGTACAGCATCAGCTGAATGGGATAGTACTTCTCCGCCTTGCTGCTCTTCAGGTACATCAGCGCGTCACTGAAACCGTTCCAGCGTCCTACGGCATAGAAAAGGCTGAGTGTCGCGATGACGGGAAGACTCAGGGGCAGATATACCTTGATCAGCACCCGGATCGGGCCGGCACCGTCGATTTCGGCGGCTTCACGCAGGCTGTCCGGTACGCCGAAGAAGAAGCTGCGCATGATAATGACATTGAAGACGCTGATGCAGTTCGGCAGGATCATACACCAGGGTGTATTCAGGAAACCGAGGTTATTCAGCAGAATGTAATTCGGAATCGTACCGGCGCTGAAGTACATGGTGAACAGAATAATGAAATTGATGAATTTACCGCCGCGCAGGTTCTCATAGATCAGCGGATACGCGCAGCAGACAGTCAGCGTGATGCTCAGCAGCGTGCAGGCAACTGTCAGGATCGCGGTCCATTCAAGGCTCCAGACATACTTCTGCGTTGTGAGAACTGTTTTATACGCTTCAATATTCCAGCCCTTCGGCCAGAGGAAAACGTCATTCCTGACAAGCGCGTCCGCGGAGGAAAGGCTGCATGCCAGCACATGCACCATGGGGAGCAGGCAAAGCAGCATAGTAATGAAGATAAACAGCGCGATAATAACATCGCCCACACGCGTTTTGCGTGATTTGATCATGCCGTCACGGAGCTTTTTCCCGTTTGTTGTTTCAACATGCGTTATCGTACTCATTTCGCCGCCTCCTTACCAGACGCCCCGCTCGCCGAAGCGCTTGGCGAGGGCATTGCTTGCAAGCAGGAAGATGACACAGACAACACTCTGGAACAGACCGACAGCGGTACTCAGAGAGAACTGTGTTCCTTTGATGCCGCGTTCATACACGAAGATGGAGATCGTCTTGCTGGCGCCGACAACCAGCGGGTTGCTCAGCGTGAACGGACGGTCGAATTCAGAACCGAGAATGTGACCGAGGTTCATGATCAGCAGGATGATGATCGTGCTGCGGATACCGGGCAGGGTGACGTGCCAGATTTTCTGGAGACGCGTGGCGCCGTCAACCTCAGCGGCCTCATACAGCTCCGGATTGATACCGGTGAGCGCGGCCAGGTAGATGATTGTGTTCCAGCCGCATTCCTTCCATATGCCGAGGAAAATGTAGGTCGCGCGCCAGTTGCCTTCGGTGCCGACAAACGGGATGGACGTACCGAGCAATTTATTGATCAGACCGTCATTCGTGGCGAACAGGCGAAGCGTGATACTTGAAATGATGACCCAGCTGAGAAAATGGGGAAGGTAGAGAATCGTCTGAGCGACACGCTTGAATTTCGGATATGCCAGCTCATTGAGGAACAGCGCCATGATGATCGGCATCGGCATGCCGATGATCAGATCCAGCAGGTTCAGGAAGACGGTGTTCTTGAGCGCGGCAATGAAGGTTTTGTCTTTAAAAGCTTTGAGGAACCACTCAAAACCGCTGTTCTTGGCCCAGTCAACCAGCCACGGCGCTTTCAGGATGTTGTTCTTCTTGAAAGCAAGCAGGATATAGGCCATCGGTGTGTAGCGGAACAGAACAAAAAACACGATCGGCAGAATCAGCAGGAGATAAAGTGTGCCGTAACGCCTCATATAGATGTTCCACGGCATACGGGATCTTGCACTCAGTGCCTTGTTTGCGGGTCCTTTTTCGGCGCGGTCCAAGTTCATCTTCCTTTCCGGCGGGTATTCTGGAAACATGGTCGTCCAAACAAAAAGTAAGGAATGTGGAACGATTCTCAGCGATAAATACATTCTATATGCAATATTCCTACTTTACAATGCAATTTTTGCTGGATATTATGTGAATGTTGCTTAATGTGTATTGAACAATGTGTATCAATCACGAACGGGAGTACCGCGTATGATTACGATCTCTTCAAGAATGAAGCCGCTTTCCAAAGAAACCGTATACGATTACAGAATGTTTCACGGATATGACGACACATTTGAGTATGTGGTCGGCATGCACTATCACGAGCATTATGAATTTTACCTGCACCTGCGCGGCGGAACGAATCTGGTTGTCGGTCAGACCACATACCGGCTTGAGCCGGATGAACTGTATATTATTCCGCCGTTCCATATTCACGGCGTGCTTGCCGAAAGCACCCTGAAGGAATATGAGCGCGCGTGGATCCATATTACGCCTGAGTGCCTGTCAAGGCTCGGCGGTGATATTATCGCGTTTGATAAAAGGATAAACGAATATGTGAAAAGAGGAAAATTCCGCATAACGCTCAACGCGGATGAAACAAGCGTGTTTGTCGGCGTGATTGACCGGCTGCGGTCCGAAAACACGAATGCCACGGCATACGGCAGAATGAAAGCGCACATATCGTTATGCCGGTTCTTTAATGAACTGTGCCGGGTGATTGAGCGGGACAATCCGGCGGAGAACGCGGAGAAAGGGAATCCGCTGATTCATCAGGTATTCTACTATATTACGGAAAACTGTACGGAAAACATCAGCCTGGAGACGCTGTCAGAGCGCTTCAATATCAGCAAATACTATCTGTCTCATACGTTTTCAAATGTGTACAACGTTTCGGTTTACAGATACACGCTGATGTGCCGTATTGCCATGGCGCAGCGGCTCATTACACGGAATGATGATCTGACGGCAATCGCGCAGCAGTGCGGTTTCAGTGATTATTCAAATTTTCTCAGGGCGTTTGAACAGATTACGGGCACAACACCGAGCGCGTACCGCAAACGCGTTCACGGAGCCGGTCCCCAAAGCCCGTAATATCTTTGATACGGCAGCGCCCTGTCAATCCCCGATGTACTCAAAACGGCGGAATGTTTTTCCGTCACGCTCCACGGTTTCGTTCCACATGGAAGCCGGCCGGACCCAGATACCGCGTTCGCCGTAAAGCGCACGGTATACGACCATCTTCTCCCTCGTTTCGCTGTGTGTCGCGACGCAGAGCACTTCATATTCATTGCCTTTGAAATGGCGGTAACGGCCCGGGCGTATTTCTTCATCCATTATAACAGAAAGTCTCCCTTCATGAACGGATCAGCCCGTAGATGAGCGGGCGCAGAGAAAGCTGGACATATTTTTCCAGGTTCGGATAGCGCTGGTGCATGTAGACCGCGGTCAGCTTTTCGGCGGGATCCATAAGGACCCATGTGCCGAGTACGCCGCACCAGCCGAACTCACCCGCGTTTCCGGGAATACCGGATGCCGCGGGGTCAATCATTGTTCTGACACCGAGACCGTAACTGTAACCGTGCAGATAATCCCAGTTAAAATCTTTTTTCTGTACAGGTGTCAGCCTGTCTGTACGCATCCGGTTAACTGTATCCGGCTGAAGTATGCGGTACCCGGAAGGCGAAAGGCCGCCGTTTGTCAGTGTGAGCGCGAAGGTCATATAATCATCCAGTGTGCTCAGCAGACCGCCGCCGCCGCTTTCATATCTCGCGGACAAGCTGTATTTGGCGTCCTGCTCCGGGGTCGCGTCATGCGGCGCGATGAACGGCCTGAGCTCATCCGGACAACGGAAAAAAGTATGCTTCATGCCGAGCGGTTCGAAGATCCGTTCCTTCATATATTCACCGAGCGTCCGGCCGGAAACCGCTTCAATCAGCGCGCCAAGCACATCATGGCAGAGGCTGTAATTCCAGTGCGTACCGGGTTCGAATGCCAGCGGGACTCCGGCCAGCGCTTTGACGAACTGCCGTGTGGTATAGCTTTCACCGGGATGCTCTTTTTCAAGCGCGGCACGCGCCCGTGTGACGAATCGCGGTACATCGCCCCATTCTCCGTCATATGTGAAACCGGCTGTCATCCGGAAAAGATCGAGTATTGTAATCGCGTTTTTCGCGGGGGCGGTTGTCTGTGTATCGCTGCTCCAGACGGACATGTGTTCAAACTCCGGCAGATACGCGTATAGCGGATCGCTGAGACTGAACCTGCCTTCCTCCATCAGCTGAAGCGCCGCGGTGACGGTGACGGGCTTTGTCATCGAATACACACGCCAGAGTGTATCCCCGGACGCAAACCCCGTATACTTCCTGTAGATCTCCTCGCCGTTCAGGTACACCGAAAGCGCGTTCCCGCCGACCGGCAGATTCTCACGGTCGGCCATAAAGCTGTCAAGACGGCTGATAAAAGCCTTATTCATGAATCATCTCTCCCTGTCGGAACTGTACTGCGGTTATTATATCACAGCACGGACACGATTGAAACCGTATCTTTACCGGGACGCGGTTTACAAGCGGAGGCGGAGGGCGTATGATGGAAACGTGCATATGTATTGTATTCGGGAGGAAAGACATGACGAAACGATTCATTGCGGTCCTTACCGCGGTCATTTTACTGCTTGCCGTGCTTCCTGCAGCCGCGGAACCGGTGATGTATCAATACAGTGTTGATATCGGATATTTCGCCGAAGGGGAGGGTATGCGCATTGTGCATGAGCTTGCCGACGCGCTGACCTTGAACCTGACACGGGAAAACGGGGAGACGGATGATCGCTATTTCATAGAGCTGATGAGCAACGGCCGTCCGGCTGTAACGCTGACAGCGGTGGATTCAGCGGAAGACGGATACGGACTGCAGTGTTCACTGACAGGCGATCATGTATTCATGTGCCGGAAGGACAGAATCGGGGCATTTCTCCAGACGCTTGTGGAAGCCCTCACGGAAATGAAAATTCTGAACGCTGCCGGGCTGGAAACCATGAAAGCGCTGGCCGCCAGGGTCGGCGGTGTACTGGAGGAAATGACTGCCGGAACGGCAGAAGGAAGAGAAACCGGTATTGACTTTACCCGATATATTACACGGTTAACCGATATGGCGACCGAAGCCGGCGTGGACATATCCGATACCGGCATACCGGATGAAAGCGCGCCCGAAGGCACCGCGGTCTGCCGCCGGTATACGCTGGACGGGGAAAAACTGCGGACGGTAACGGAAAAGGTCATCGCGAGAATTGAGAGCATTCCGGTAGTCGGGAATGAGTTCAAAGCGGGTCATCTCGGCATCGGAAAGACGCCTGTGACAGGCGGTTTTCTTCGGGATATTGTTTCATCACTGGACGGTGATACCGCTGTAACGCTTTTTGAGGATTCCGACGGGAAACTGCTGAAGCTGAAGCTGGTGATTCCGTCCGTCGCGGGCGTCAGACAGGTTGCCGGAACGCCTTTTGAAACACTGACCGGAACGGAAATCGGCATTGAACGCGGAACGGAAAACGGGGCTGCCGTTTCCGATACAACGGTTGTGCTGACGGGAATGGATATCCGTCTGGGTACGGTAAGGATGAAGAAGGGAACCGGCAGCCATGTGCGTGATCTCACGAAACGTCATGTGCATCAGGTCGGTGATATGAACAGCGCGGAGCTGGCGGAACTGATCAAAAGCATGAAATGGACAATTATCGGCAAAGCGATAGGCGCGCTGTGGGTGCTTCCGGGATGCGTGTTTGATATGATACTCGGCGCGATTTTCTGAGAACAGATACCGCGAAAAAAACGGCCGGAGGAAATCTGTTCCCCCGGCCGATGAATTTATACCGGCTTACTGATAACGCTGCTCGGTCCAGACATACCAGCATTCGCCGTTTGTCGCGAGGTGGACGGTGCGCTGGATATGCATACACGGAATATGGTACTGCTTGTACTGCGGATCCCCCGCGGTTGTGCCTGCGGAACCCTGGGTGATTACGGCAAAGGCGGGATCAAGTGCTTTCAGAAAAGCCGGATCCGTAGCGTTGATGGCATGGTGGCATGTTTTGTAGAAATCGCACTTGAATTCTGAGGCGTCATGGCTCTGCAGAATCACCTGCTGCGATTTGTTCGGCAGATCGGCGCCGAAGAAAGCGGAGGCGTTTCCGAAACGCAGCATAAAAGCGGCGGAATGATGGTTTTCGGTAAGGTGCTCGTCATTCCATCGGTATATTTTGATACCGGCACCGCCCAGCGTCAGCTCATCGCCGTCATCAATCGTGGTCCAGGCAATGCCGCGCTCCTTCAGTGTGGCAAGATAGCTGTTCCACTTCTGGTACTTTGTATCCTTTTCCGTATAGGGTGTATAGACCATTTTGGGCGTATAGCCGTTTTTCATGAGCCACATCTGGCCTTCGCAATGGTCGTCATGGGCATGTGACATGAAGAAGTAATCCGGGCAGGTGATTCCGTGTACACTGAAATAATTTTCAACTTCTTTCAGCTGGCGCTTTTCACCGCCGTCCAGCAGCATGGTTTCCCCGCCACAGGTGATCAGGATGCAGTCATTGATGACAAGACCGATGATATCAATCTGCAGAAGCTCTTCATCTTCACCGAAGGGTGATTCATCCAGATACTGAACATCCGCCCCGTTTTCCTGCAGAATAGACCCGGTCTGATAGTATACGGGCAGACTTTCCGCCAGTGACGCGGATATTAACGAAAGCATGAGGACGATACTGAGAATACAGGTCAGAAAACGTTTCATGGCGCATCTCCTTTTGCTTGCAGATTGGGGCATCAGTCACGGATCTGCATCTGAATTTCACGGGATTCGGCAAAAATGGTACGGTATACGTTGCGGACGCCTTCACCGTTGCCGCTGTCCTTTACAAGAGCCGTGACCTTTTTCAGAATCAGCTGCTCACGTTCCGGCTGATAAATCGGAATGCCGGCGGCGCGTTTCGCGGCACCGATGTTCCGGGAGATTCCCATCCGTTTTTCAAGCAGGGCAACCAGTTCGGCGTCCAGTGCATCAAGATCGGTTCTGTACTCTTCCAGCGTTTTCAGCATATGTATGTTCCTCCATCCGGACTTTTTCTTCATTATACCATAAAATGATGCCGAACAGGAAGAAGATAACGCGGATTCGGACAGACTTTTTATATTCGGCGTTGCAATGACATTGCGGATGCCTTAGAATGAAGCGGGACTTGTTGACAGAGTTCTGAAAGAGGACGGCGTGAGGTGACGGAAAGGTGAAAGTGCTCGAAATTCTGAGCATCATCATGTTTGACAGTACCGATATCGGTCAGATCATACGCAGTATCCTGCTCATTATCGGCATGGCGAGGCTGTTTTTCAAGTGCGGCCTCAAGTGGCAGTACGCGCTGATACCGTGCTACAGGTACTATATTTTTGCCCGCTGCGCGGCGCGTGAGGCGGAAGGGCGGATTCTGTTCCTGCTCAATGTGCTGCTGCTGCTGTCATCCCTGTTTTCAAGCCTGTTTGAAAATCAACTTCTGTTCGGAATCATCCTCTTTATTATGACAATGGTTTATTTTCTTTACCAGATCCGTGTGCTTATCGGAATCACCGAAGTGTTCGGCCGGAAAAAACGCTGGGTCTTTCTGTGGATGTTCGTGATGTTCATTATCGCGAATCTGTGGGGCTGGAGTCCGAAATTCCAGCCGAAGAGGCGGGAAAGCGATATCCGTGAGGAGGTTGAAACGTTCTTCAGCAATACCCATATGGATGTGATGCAGGAAGGGCTGACCGTAAACCTTGAGAAACGCACCGTGTCGGAATTCATGCAGAAGAAGACGCTTCTCCGTGATGTGCACATGTATATTAAGCCCGGACATATGGTGCTGCTTCTCGGCGGGTCGGGAGCCGGAAAGACCACGCTGCTGAACGCGATCAACGGATATGAGCCGGCGGACGCCGAGATCTGGCTGAACGGGAGAAACATCTATAAAGAATACAAGGATATGCAGTATCAGATCGGCTTCGTACCCCAGCAGGATCTGATGCGCGGTAAGGATACCGTATGGTATACGCTGACCAATGCCGCGGCGCTGCGTCTCCCGCAGGAGTTTACGCGGGCGGACCGTATCGCGCGCGTGGAAACGGTGATGGATATCTTCGGCCTTAAGCCGGTGAAGGACAATCTTGTGGAGAAGCTTTCCGGCGGACAGAGAAAAAGACTGTCCATCGCGATGGAATTCCTTTCCAATCCCTCACTGTTCATCCTGGATGAGCCGGATTCCGGCCTGGACGGTGTGATGGCGCGCGAACTGATGGAACAGCTGCGTCTGATCGCGGATCAGGGGAAGATCGTGATTGTGATCACGCATACGCCGGACCGTGTGATTGATCTGTTTGACGATGTGATTGTGCTGGCCAAGGACGCTGAGCGGACCGGCCGTCTGGCATATTTCGGTCCGATTGAGGAAGCCAGACAGTTCTTTGACAAGACGACAATGGAGACAATCGTGCGGTCAATCAACCGTGCCGAGGAAGGCGGCGAAGGCCGCGCGGATGAGTTTATCAGACGTTTTGCGGAGGTGCAGCATGGCTAAGAACGGAAAACGGGCGCTCCGTTCCCGCGGACGGGTTTATCAGATACCGATTTATTTCGGCAAGCTTCTTCGCGGATTTGTATATATGAATGACTGGAAAGTGCTGCCGATGGCGGCGGCAATCGCGGCGCTTGTGTCCATGGTGGTCAGAAGAGATTTTTTCGCTACGATGGAGGGCACGCTCAAAGGCGCTTTCGCGCTTTCGTGCGTGGCCATATGGAACGGGTGCTTCAACTCCATACAGGTGATTTGCCGGGAACGCGGCATTCTGAAGCGTGAGCACCGCTCCGGGCTTCATATTACCTCGTATATTTTTTCACATATGCTTTACCAGGCGCTCCTGTGTCTCGCACAGACAGTAATCACCGTGTATGTATGCAATCTCTGCGGTGTGAAACTTAACGCGAAGGGCTTTATTACAAGGAGCCTGATGATCGATATCGGAACCACTGTATTCCTTGTTTCATACGCTTCCGATATGCTGAGCCTGCTTGTTTCCGCAATCGCGCATTCAACCACCGCGGCAATGACGGTAATGCCGTTCTTGCTGATATTCCAGCTTGTGTTCAGCGGCGGTATCTTTACACTGCCGGCATGGGCGAACGGTCTGAGCAATATCACGATTTCCAACTACGGCCTGAGATGCATCGCCGCGCAGGCGGATTATAACCATCTGCCGCTCGCGGCCGGGTGGGACTCGCTGGTAAAAATCGAAGATGAACCGATCAGCGGTGAAACAACCGCCGGTGAACTGCTTTCGGTTGCCGGAAAGCTGACCGGAGATGACAGCCGGCTTTCGCAGATCATTGATACCGCGACCGTTATGGTTGCCGCGGATCCCGCGTACGCGGCTCTTGCGGAAGAAAAGATCCCGTTTACAATCAACCTGAAGGATGTTATAGACGGATTCGGCAGGGAAGAATTGAAAGCGAGTATACAGGAGAGGACCTCGGCATCGCGTCGCAACGAACGGTATGAACAGAGCTGGAGTAACATAACAACATGCTGGTGGGTGCTGTTCGGTTTCAGTATGCTCTACGCGGTGCTCGCGACGGTTGTGCTTGAATTCATCGACAGGGACAAGCGATAACGTACTTGCGGGGTGGGGAACGGTGAGAATGATTTTTGTGCGTCACGGCCATCCGGATTATGCCCGTGACTGCCTTACGGAAACCGGTAAACGGCAGGCCGCGGCAGCGGCGGAGAGACTGGCGGGGGAAGGAATTACAAGCATCTTTTCCTCCCCGATGGGCCGCGCGCGGGAAACGGCCGGCTATACGGCGGATAAGCTCGGGCTTCCGGTGACAATTCTTGATTTCATGCATGAGATTGACTGGGGAGACCGCGGCGGCGCGGAAATGATACTGGACGGTCATCCGTGGACGCTGAGTGACATGATGATCGGCGTGGAGGATTTCCGCTTTGACCAAAGTGACTGGCGTCAGCACCCGTATTTTGCAGGTAACAAGGCCGTTGATTACGCGGATCGCCTCGGACCGCTGTTTGACCGCGAACTGGAGCGGTTCGGACTGAAACGTGAAGGCGGACGGTACCTGTGCACCGCGGAATGTGGAGAGACAGCGGCACTGTTCAGCCACGGCGGATCAGGTGCCTGTGTGCTGGCCCATATGCTGAATCTGCCATTCCCGTATGTCTGTTCAGTGCTGCCCTATGATTTTACATCCGTCACGATTCTGGAAATGACCGGACGTAAAGGTGAATATGTTTTCCCGAGACTGGAACTGTTCAATGACGCGGCGCATATACGCGGCGGCAGAACGGAAGGTCCGGCGTTTGAAAAATGAACAAATGACAGGCAGCCCGGAAGCTCATTGCTTCCGGGCTGCTTGAAATTACAGATACGTGTTTATTGGTTCTGATCGTACAGAACATTCTTTTTCTCGACCCAGAGACACAGCCCTTTGGCTTCAACACGGCACCAGTCGCCTTTATCCTCAATGACCGCGACCGGTGTGCCGGTCGGCCACTGCGCGATTGTTTTGCCTTTGGCGGACGGTGTGAGGCGGGCGCGGATTTTTGCCCGGCCGCTCGTATTGCCGTTCAGCGCGATCAGCGCGGTCAGCGGATCCTTATCGGTAACTTCGATCAGTTCCACATCCTTTTTTGAGACATTTCCGACAAACGTGCCGTTCAGAACCGTGACCGTATCCTTACTGACACTGATGACCGGCATGACTGTGCCCGGCTCCGCCCTGCCGGCTTTTTTTCCGGCGGAATCCATGATCTGCGTGTATGTTTTTTTAGTGACGACGGCGGCAACCCTCGCGCCGTTATCCGCACCGATATTCCATATCAGGTTCTTCGCCGGAACGGTTGATTCCTGACCGCTGTCCTTTATTGTGCAGACGGATGTTCCGAAGACCGTGACGACTACCGGATGATCGCTGCCGGAACCTGTAAGTGTGAAGGGAGACGGCTGAATCAACCGTACACCGCGCTTCGCGACATAGGACAGCTCAAGCCAGTATTCCAGCCCGCTGCATCCGGAGGTTTTAAAGAACCAGTGTGTATCCGGCAAGTCTTCGGGAGCCGTGAAGGGGACGAAATGCCCTTCTTCATCCATTGTATACATGGAGGCTTTTTTGATACGTTCCGCTGTGGCGGTCGGGGCTGAGTCCACAATGTGAACCATGGACCCGTCTTCCGATATGCCGTCAACCAGCGCGATATGACCGATTACGATCGCGAACGTGAACATACTGCCCCGCTTCAGTTCATCGGCGATACGGGATGGATCCTTGATCAGATCCTCTTCGGTAAGAAAGTTGTATTTCTCCGCCGCGTTCCGGGTGAGCATGTTATTCCTCGTACCGCCCTGAATCAGACAGTATTTGTAAGTGACCGCCAGCTCGGCGGGCATGGTGTCTTCGCCGTTGATTCCCATGCGATGGAGAGCGTGAGACAGTGTAAAAATCGCGCAGCCGGCTTTCTCGAGCGTGCTTTTCCGGTACGGTTTTTTGATCCATGAACCGTCTTTCTGGCTGTATACGGACGGGATTGTCCGCTCATCATCGGCTGCCGGGAACACGGTGAACGGCGCCGACAGCGTTTCCTTTGTTTTGTCCTTGTAAGAAACAGTGACATTCAGTTCATACTGCCCGGCTTTTTCCGGCAGATACGATACAGCGAAGTGATCTGTCCCTTTTTTCTGCGCGTATATTTTTTCACCGTCAGCAGTGACGGAGTAAAGGCAGGAAACAGCGTTTTCACCGGCTTCCACCGTGATATCCAGCACCTGCCCCGCGGGCAGTGAGTCCGTGCTCAGCACAATATTTCCCGCGGCGGACGCGGACAGCGCCGGCAACAGCAGGACGGCGGCCAGCAACAGTATGATTAACCTTCTCATCCGGCTCAACACCTTTCATGTCAGCGGAATACATAACTGACATGAAATTCTATCATGCTTTCGCGCCAAACTCAAGAAAGGTTTGCATGACGCGGAAAAACGGGTAAAAAGGCTTGTTAAACCCTTCACAAATGTGCTATACTGATTCGGTGAGTAAATTTCACCAAGCGAATTATCCTGAATAATAGGAGGAACCATTCGATGCAATACACCAAGGAAGTCGATGAAATGGTCTGCGTCGCGAAGGGACCGCATCACGGTCCGGCACCCATTCCCGAAGAGGGCAAATGGATTCAGGCCAAGGAGATCAAGGATATTTCCGGTTATACCCACGGTATTGGCTGGTGTGCTCCCCAGCAGGGCACCTGCAAGCTGAGCCTGAATGTGAAGAACGGCGTGATCGAGGAAGCTCTGGTTGAAACAATCGGCTGCTCCGGTATGACCCATTCCGCAGCTATGGCCAGTGAGATCCTGCCCGGCAAAACCATTCTTGAAGCACTGAACACCGACCTTGTGTGCGACGCGATCAACACCGCCATGCGCGAACTGTTCCTTCAGATCGTATACGGCCGCACCCAGTCCGCCTTCTCCGATGACGGCCTGCGCATCGGCGCCGGTCTGGAAGACCTCGGCAAGGGCCTGCGTTCCATGGTAGGCACCATGTACGGCACCCGCTCCAAGGGCACCCGTTATCTGGAAATGACCGAGGGCTATGTGGTCAAGATGGCGCTGGACAAGGATGATCAGGTCTGCGGTTACCAGTTCCTGAGCCTTGGCAAGATGATGGATGCCATCAAGAAGGGCATGAGCCCCAACGAAGCGTACGAGAAGAACCTCGGCACCTATGGCCGTTTCAAGGCCGAAGACGGCGCGGTCAAGTGGATTGACCCGCGTAAAGAGTAAGGGGAGGTGCGAATAAATGGCTCTGTTTGAAAATTACGAAGGCCGTATGCCCCAGCTGCAGCCTGTTCTGGAAAAGTATGGATTCAAGACCTTTGATGATGTGAAGGCTTTCAACAACGCGAAGGGCGTTGACGCCTACACCATCGTGGAAAGCACTCAGCCCATCTGCTTCGAAAACGTGAAGTGGGCTTATGAACTGGGCGCCGCCATCGCCATGAAGAAGGGCGTCAAGACCGCCGCTGAAGCCGCCAAGTGCATCGGCGAAGGCCTGCAGGCTTTCTGCATCCCCGGCTCTGTTGCCGACCAGCGTCAGGTTGGTATCGGTCACGGCAATCTGGGTGCCATGCTGCTGGATGAGGAAACCGAATGCTTCGCTTTCCTGGCCGGCCATGAATCCTTCGCCGCCGCCGAAGGCGCCATCAAGATCGCGCTGAACGCCAACAAGGTCCGCACCAAACCCCTGCGCGTCATTCTGAACGGCCTGGGCAAGGATGCCGCTATGATCATCAGCCGCATCAACGGCTTCACCTATGTGCAGACCAAGTATGACTATCTGTCTGCCGACGTGAAGGAAGATCACGCGCTGACGATTGTGAGCAAGACCGCTTATTCCACCGGCGACCGTGCCAAGGTCAACTGCTACGGCGCGGACGATGTCCGTGAAGGCGTTGCCATCATGTGGCATGAGAATGCCGATGTTTCCATCACCGGTAACTCCACCAACCCCACCCGTTTCCAGCATCCCGTTGCGGGCACCTATAAGAAGGAACGCATTGAAGCCGGCAAGAAGTATTTCTCCGTGGCTTCCGGCGGCGGCACCGGCCGTACGCTGCATCCCGATAACATGGCTGCCGGTCCCGCCTCCTACGGCATGACCGATACCATGGGCCGTATGCATTCCGACGCGCAGTTCGCCGGTTCTTCTTCCGTGCCTGCCCATGTTGAGATGATGGGCTTCCTGGGCGCCGGCAACAACCCCATGGTCGGTATGACCGTTGCTGTTGCTGTTGCCGTGGAAGAAGCAATGAAGAAATAATTCAGACATCGCGCAATAAAGGGGTTCTCCGGAAGGAGAACCCCTTTATGCGACCCCGCGGAATACAAAAGCCGGCTCGCTGTGCGGAATACCGCCCGTGCCGCCGTCAGCTGTACGCAGGTGTCCGTATCATGAATTCAGTCATCATTCCACAGGGATGCGCCTGTTTCTTCAGCCCATGAATACTGCATCATGTATTCACCGTGCCACGCGTTGATTCCGGACGGAAGCCCCTTCAGGTAATCATAATAGTCACAGGCGACCCGGTCCGTTTTGAGCGCGGATCCGCCCCACTGGCGGTGTATCACATCCTTGCAGCCGAGCGCGCCGAGCGTGTCCTGAATGTCTTTCTGCAGGGAACGGTAGTAGTTCGCGTGGTCATCGTCCTCCCAAAGGGCGGCGATCACTTCATTGTTTGTGCAAACCGCGCCGTTCCGGTCTGTCAGATACGCGAGCACTTCCTTGGATTTGGAATACTTGAAACGTACCGGTTCACCCTTCCAGAACACCTCAAAATTGCCGAAACAGTGGATTGTGAGTTTTTCATCCTGCCCCTGCACAACCGGATAACGCAGATTTTCAAGCGCGTGCGCGACCTGCTTTGCTGTGGCGGGCTTAAGCAGATAACCGCTGGCGTCCAGCGCGAACGCGTCCATTGTGTATTCCGAATAACCGGTTACAAAAATGAAATTGCACTTCGGATTGATCTGCTTGAACTTTTTCGCGAGACTGATACCGTTTATGCCGGGCATCTGTATATCCAGAAACGCGACGTCAAACGGCTGCGTTTCCATGGAGACAAGCGCTTCACGCGGTGAGGAAAAGGCATGCACATCCGCGTCCGGCGCTGCCTGACGGATTTTATCCGTGATGTACTCCAGAGCATTCTGCTCATCGTCAATGGCATAAATAATCATGACATTGCCTCCTTATCCATTCTGTACCGGGAGCGTGATGCCGAACTCACCGGGCATGAAACGCGGACATGTGTTGTCTGAAATCCGGATGACCGACGCCGCGAGACGCGTACCGATATCACAGGACGCGGCGAGAGATTTTCCGTAGGTCAGACCGACCGCAACGCCGGAAAAGAAAGCGTCGCCCGCGCCTGTGGTATCAGCTACGGGCACGGGAATGGCCGGGCAGATGCCGGTTTTTCCGGACGCGTCCGCCCAGACGGCACCGCTTTCGCCGAGCGTGACAACCATGGAAGATATACACGCGCCGGCGATGTCATCTGCCAGAACCTTTGTCAGTTCCTCCGGGGAGCGGTTTTCATAGCACTGAGAAAAGAGAATTCCGGCTTCCTGCGCGTTGCATACAAAACAATCGACCTGTCTGAGAAACTCACGGCGTTCAAGCGCGATGCTCATGTTGGAAACAGCCGCGTAGACGGGCCTGCCGTATCTGGCCGCGAGCGTGAAAACCCGACTGACGATACTTTTGTCCATATCAATCTCAAGCAGTATACTGTCAGCCTGTGAAAAGATTTCGTCTCCTTTTTCATCCAGCAGAGCGGTTATGGGCGTCAGATCCGGACGCTTGGAGATCGCGGCTTCGACATCGCTGCAGCCATTGAACACCGCGAGCCATGTGCCCATGCCGTCAGGCACACGTTGTATATAACGCGTATCAACGTTGTGACTGTTCAGCCTGTTGAGCACATCCGCGCCGGTTCCCGTATCATCCACAAGGCTGATAAATATCGGGCGCAACTCAAGGTTGCCGATATCCTCGGCTATGTTTCTGCTGACACCCCCGTGAACATATTCCACACGGCCGGCGTTGCGGCCGCCGGGGATGTACTTGCCTGCCGGGTAGCCTTTGATATCTACAAATACCGCACCCAGGACCACGATACTCATCAGGTTTCCTTCTTTCGGCGAAGTCTCTTTTTCTCAACAGTATATTGAAAAATGACACAAAACGCAAGGGTATGAGCGTGGAAATAATGAAAGAAAAGCGGTACGGACGCGGGGATGCGAAAGAGCGGTCCGGCGGCTCTTGCCATCCCGGGGCGCACATGATAGAATATCCGCGATTACGATTGACGGAGGAAAACGGAGTTGAAACGACTGATCGCTTTTCTGCTCTGCGCGGTGATGATGGCCGGTATTTTACCGGCCCCGGCCCGGGCCGGAACCGTTACGGACGCGGACGGAAATGAATATGAAACCGATGAAAAAGGCTTCCTGATCACGGATGATGACAGCGCGTGCTACATCCTGGAAAACGATGAGGAAGGACTGTGGGCGTACAGCAATAACGCCCTGTCAATCCGGGTTGAACGGTTTGATGAAATGAAAAAAGTCGGTAAAAAGGACCGGAAACTGATCTACTGGATCGCCGAGGTATATGCTTCCGAAAAGGAACCGATGACCAGCGTCGGAACGCCGGCAACCAAGAAACATCCGATTGGATACCGGTTGGTCAATCCTTCCGCGATCGCGCGGGATAACCACTGCGTGTTTGCCGTATCGGATGATATGTACGGATTGCGGCTTCAGAAGTATAAAACGCACGGGCTTGTCATCCGGGACGGGGAGATTATCGCGACCAAAACAAACAAGGGCTCCAAATGGCCCAATATGGACACGATTTCACTGTACGGCGACGGAAGCATGAAAACACACGTAAACCAGGAAGTGACCGCGGAGGAGGAAATCGCGAAAGGCGCGGTGCATGTTTTCTGCTTCGGCCCCGTGCTGATCTCCGACGGCACGATCAGCCCCAAGGTGCTGGATCCGAAATATTACCCGTACAACGAGCCGCGTGTCGCGATCGGAATGGTGGAGCCGTATCATTATATTATCATGTGCGTGAAAGGCAGGCCGACCGACACATACGCCGGCGTGCATCTGGACTGGCTGGCACAGAAAATGCTGGATCTCGGCTGCGTGGAAGCGCTGAACCTTGACGGCGGCGGGACCGTCGCGATCACATTCATGGGTAAGCTGCTGAATATTGAAGAGAAGAACGCGCGCAGTGTCGGCAGCCTGATTTCCTTCGGTACCGACGATTCGATTCCCGCAAAAACCGAAGATGAAAAGAACAACAAAAACTACGGCAAGTAAATACAGATGATGCGGAAGGATCTCTTCGTACCGGGGAGATCCTTTATTTCATTCTTTTTTTATGTATTTTTGATATGCTGTGCTTGACGTGTATGCAGGAACAGTCTAAAATACACGATGTTGTGTTTTTTGTGAGCCTGCGGAAAGGGGAAACGAACGTGGGAACCGGTTTCGATCATGACAAATATACACGCTTGCAATCCGATCATATTCTGGAACGGATTGAGCGCTTCGGCGGAAAGCTTTATCTGGAGTTCGGCGGAAAGCTGTTTGATGACTTTCACGCTTCACGTGTGTTGCCCGGTTTCCAGCCGGACAGCAAAATGCAGATGCTGCTGCAGATGAAAGACCGTGAGGAAATTCTGATTGTGATCAATGCCGATGATATCGAGACGAGCAAGGTGCGCGGCGATCTGGGCATTACCTATGATGCCGACACGCTTCGGCTGATAGACGCGTTCCGCGATATCGGGCTGTATGTCGGTTCGGTTGTGCTGACACGGTTTGCCGGCCAGCCTGCCGCGGTCGCTTTTGAAAAACGCCTGCAATCCCTGCAGATCCGGACATACCGTCATTACTCGATTGCCGGTTATCCGACGGATGTTGAGCATATTGTGTCTGAGGACGGATTCGGCAGAAACGATTATGTGGAAACCACCAGACCGCTGGTGCTTGTAACCGCTCCCGGTCCCGGAAGCGGAAAGATGGCGACCTGCCTGAGCCAGCTCTATCATGAAAACCGCCGCGGGGTCAAGGCCGGCTACGCCAAGTTTGAAACCTTCCCGATATGGAACCTGCCGCTGAAGCATCCGGTAAACGTGGCATATGAAGCGGCAACCGCCAACCTGAGCGATGTGAACATGATTGACCCGTTCCATCTGGAAGCGTACGGGGAAACAACCGTGAATTACAACCGGGATATTGAGATTTTCCCGGTGCTCAACGCGCTGTTTGAGCAGGTATGGGGGAGCAGCCCCTATAAGAGCCCGACCGATATGGGCGTGAATATGATCCGCGCCTGCATCACGGATGACAATGAATGCCGCCGTGCCGCGGAACGCGAGATCGTGCGCCGTTATTACAGCGCCCGCTGTTCCTTTATGCAGGGGCACGCGACAGAAGCGGAAGGCGAGAAAATCAAGCTGCTGATGAAGCAGCTGAATCTGACGGATGAGATCCGGCCTGTTATTGCCGCGGCGAGAGAACGCGAGAATGAGACAGGCAACCCCGCGCTGGCGATTGAACTGCCGGGCGGTGAGATTGTGACGGGAAAGACCACGGATCTGCTCGGGCCGTCCGCGGCGGTGATCCTGAACGCGCTGAAGAGAATCGCCGGGATCGATAAGAATGTGCACCTGATCTCCCCGGAAGTTATCGGCCCTGTGCAGGAACTGAAATGCAAATATCTCGGCAATCATAATCCCAGACTGCATTCGGACGAGGTGCTTGTGGCGCTGAGCGTGAGCGCGGCCTCCGACGCGAATGCCGCGAAAGCCCTGAGTATGCTGCCGCTGCTGAAAGGATGCGAGGCGCACTCAACGGTGATCCTGCCTGCCGTTGACGATAACTCCTTCCGTAAGCTGGGCCTGAATCTGACCTGCGATCCGCGGTATCAGACACATAAACTGTTCCACAAATAATAAAGAACGCTCCGGACCTCATCAAAACGGTCCGGAGCGTTTATTTACAGGTGAAGGATCGCGCCGCTGCTACCTGTGATCAAGGCTTCTTTGCACGGGGCGGATGATCAGTATACCGAGCACGCCGCAGGAAATCAGTTCTCCCAGTCCGACCGTCAGCATCATCAGCGGAATCGCGGTCTCAATATGGTACGCCAGAGAAAGAATAACGGGAATAATCACCGTATTCGCCGCGAATGACGGTATCCATGAAATATACGGACGACCGCGCAGGAGCCGCGCGCCGACTGCACCTATGAGTGTGGCGAGACTGCCGAATATCACATCCCAGATCACGCAGCCGGTGAGCATGTCGGACAGCAGACAGCCGATTGTGAGGCCGGGTATGGCCGCGGGCGTAAAGCAGGGGAGGATACACAGGGCTTCCGCGATCCGGACCTGTACCGTGCCGGACGCAAGACCGAAAGCGTTGGACAGGAGTGTGAGCACCGTGTAAAGCGCCGCGATGGTTCCGGCTTCGGTCAGATAGCGGACGCTGCCGTGCTTCATTTCCATAACGGTTTCGGATATACGCCGCTGTCCGCCAGCTTTTTCAGCGCCTCCGTGACCTGAGGCTTATCCGCTTTATAGGTTACGCCCCACCAGCGATCGGTCGCGGTTTCAACATTCACAACCGCTTTGCCTTCCGCCAGCAGATCATTGACCGCGAAGGGAAGGAAGAATTCAGCCTTTTCGGGATTTGCCGGAAGCTCCCTGTCAAGGAAAGTACGGAACCGTTTTTCCAGTTCGCCGGTCAGGGAGGGCGTGAAGCCCCACATGTTCATGGATACGGGCGCGTCACCGGACAGCCTGCGGTAAACCGAACCGTCTTCCGTGTACAGGGGCCCGTCGCATGAACTGATGATATGCGTGGTTTCACGGATTGAGGTCAGCAGTCCGTTTTCATCCACTGAGCACACGCCGCGCGCGACATGTCCGTTGTCTGTCAGCGTGTTTTTCAGCAGATACGCGACCATCATATAACGGTATTTGTCATCATCGCACATTACGGACAGCTTGTTGTAGGCAAGACGGAATGCCTCGGGTCCGTAATAGTCATCGGCATTGATAACCGCGAAGGGCGCGTCAATCAGATCTTTGCAGCACAGCACGGCGTGACCGGTTCCGTAAGGCTTGACACGGCCTTCGGGAGCGGTATAGCCCTGAGGCAGAACGTTCAGCTGCTGAAAGGCGTAGCTGACATCGATCTGCTTGCTGAGCCGGTTGCCGACGAATTCTTTGAACTCCTTCTCAATCTCATGCTTGATTAAGAAGATGACGCGTTTGAAGCCGGCACGTTTCGCGTCAAAGATGCTGTAATCGAGAATAACCTCTCCGTCCGGCCCGACGGGATCAATCTGCTTGAGACCGCCGTAACGGCTGCCCATACCGGCTGCCATGATCAGCAGAATCGGTTCTTTATTCACGGTGATCGCCTCCGATACAATTGCTTTTCCGGAAAAATCATTTTACCGCCGATCAACCGAAAGCGCAAGCGTACGGGTAAAAAAGGGTGGACAAAACCGGAAAAACAGTGTATACTTCGCTATGCCGCGTGTGCGATGATGATCGGGTCCCGTGCGATCTTTCGGCGTGAACCCTGTCAGGTCCTGACGGAAGCAGCAGTAAGCGTTAGACGGATGTGCTGCGGGTCAGCCCGGTTTGAGCGCAGGCGGTTTTTTTTATGTTCATGTGTTGCCCCCTGTATACACGTATTGATATAATGTCCGCTGTAATGATTTTTCATCAGGAGGATACAGACATGGAACTGAACCTGATCCGCGCGGCGGATCCTGAACTGACAGACGCCATTGAACTGGAACTCAGCCGTCAGCGTACGCACATTGAGCTGATCGCGAGCGAGAACTTTGTATCACCCGCGGTGATGGCCGCCATGGGTACCTGCCTGACCAATAAGTATGCCGAGGGTTATCCGGGAAAACGGTATTACGGCGGATGCGAGTATGTTGATATCGTTGAGGATCTTGCCCGTAACCGCGCGTGCCGGCTGTTCGGCGCCGAGCATGCCAATGTGCAGCCTCACAGCGGAGCGCAGGCGAATACCGCGGTGTATTTCGCGATGCTGAAGCCCGGTGATACTGTCATGGGCATGAGCCTGGACAACGGCGGTCACCTGACGCACGGCAGCCCCGTGAATCTGAGCGGCAGCTATTTCAACTTTGTACCTTACGGCGTCAGTGCCGACGGCCGTATTGACTATGACGATGTACGCGCGAAGGCGCTTGAATGCAGGCCGAAGATGATCGTTGCCGGCGCTTCCGCTTATCCCCGCGTGATCGAGTTTGACAGGATGCGCGCCATTGCCGATGAGGTCGGCGCTCTGCTGATGGTTGATATGGCTCATATCGCCGGCCTGGTAGCCGCGGGTGAACATCCGAGCCCCGTGCCCTATGCCGATTTTGTGACAACCACCACGCACAAGACGCTGCGCGGTCCCCGCGGCGGTATGATTCTGTGCAGGGAACAGTATGCCAAGGCGATTGACAAGGCGATTTTCCCCGGAACGCAGGGCGGACCGCTGGAACATATCATCGCCGCCAAGGCCGTATGCTTCAAAGAAGCGCTCAGCGATGACTTCAAAGCCTATCAGCATCAGATCATCCTGAACGCCAAGGCTCTGGAAAACGCTTTCCGCGCGGAAGGCATCAAAATGGTGTCCGGCGGTACTGACAATCATCTGCTTCTGCTTGATTTCTCCGATACGGAGATGACCGGAAAGGCAATGGAGAATATGCTTGAGGCCGCGAACATCACGGTGAACAAGAACACCGTTCCGAATGAGAAACGCAGTCCCTTCGTGACCAGCGGTATCCGCGTCGGTACGCCGGCCATCACCACCCGCGGCCTGAAGGAAAAAGAAATGACAATGATCGCGGCATGGATTGCCCGCGTGTTCCGTGAAGGTGAAGCCGCCGTACCGCAGGTAAAGGCTGAAGTTGAGGCCCTGATGGCGGGTTATCCTCTGTACTGACATTCCGTTACTTGCAAAAGCGTCCGGAAACGGACGCTTTTCTGTATGTTAACATAAATATTCGCAAAATAAGGAATAATATGTGTTTTTTTAACGAAAAAGCTTTTCACACAGCAAAATATATGTTAGAATACACTGACGGGAGATGTATATATATGTTATCACGGGAAGCGCTTGTTTCGCCGTTTTCCGTTTTGCCTGTCTGTACATAATCCCTTCCGTGAGAGGAGAAACATGAATATATGGCCGTGACGGAGAATGAAAAGAGCCGGTTGAGAATCATACCGCTCGGCGGTGTGGACGAGATTGGCAAGAACATGACGGTATTTGAATACGAAAACGATATCATAATCGTTGACTGCGGAAGTATCTTCCCGAAGGAGGATATGCTCGGCGTGGACCTTGTGATTCCCGATGTGAGCTATCTTGTCGGAAAACGTGCCAATATCCGCGGCTATCTGTTTACGCACGGTCATGAAGACCATATCGGCGCCACGCCGTATATTCTGAAACAGTGCCCCGGACACATCTACGGCACAAAGCTGACGCTCGCGCTGGTGGATCTGAAGCTGAAGGAATACCGGGTGGACAATATTCCGATGCATGTGGTTCAGCCGCGTGATGTGATTCAGCTGGGTAAGTTCACATGTGAGTTTATTCATGTGAGCCACTCAATCGCGGGCGCGTGCGCGATCGCGATCACATGTCCCGCCGGAACCGTGATCGTATCCGGAGACTTCAAGGTGGACTATACCCCGATTGACGGGCAGGTCACAGACCTTCAGACTTTCGCGCGTTACGGCGAAAAGGGCGTAATGGCGATGCTGTGCGAATCGACCAATGTGGAACGCGCCGGATATACCATGAGCGAGCTCAAGGTCGGTGAAACTTTCACAAAGATGTTTTCACAGGCGCGCGGCAGAGTGATTGTCGCGATGTTCGCCAGCAATATTCACCGTATGCAGATGATCATCGACAGCGCCGTTGAATACGGACGCAGAATCTGCTTTATCGGACGCAGCATGGTGAACGTATCCCGTGTGGCGATGCAGATCGGCGAGCTTCGCATTCCGGAAGGCTACCTGATTGATATGGATGTGCTGGATGATTATCCTGACGAGGAGATTCTGGTGCTGACAACGGGCAGCCAGGGCGAGCCGATGGCGGGCCTGACCCGCATGGCATACGCGGAACACCGCAAGCTGCAGATCCGCGAGAGTGATATGGTGATTATTTCCGCGACGCCTATTCCCGGAAACGAAAAATTCATATCCCGCGTAATCAATCAGCTGTACCGCTGCGGCGCGCAGGTTGTGTATTCCGCCATGGCCGAGGTTCACGTTTCCGGCCACGCGTGTCAGGAAGAACTGAAGCTGCTTCATTCACTGGTTAAACCGAAGTATTTCCTGCCGGTTCACGGCGAATACAGAATGCAGTGGCAGCATGCCGTGCTTGCGGCGGATATGGGCGTTGATCCGGCCAATATCGTGATTCCGGAACTGGGCCAGGTTGTTGAGATGAATGACGAGGTTCTGTGCCTCGGTGAAACCGTGCAGAGCGGCGGCATTCTGGTGGACGGGCTCGGCGTGGGCGATGTCGGCAATGTTGTGCTGCGTGACCGCAAACATCTGAGCCAGGACGGTCTGCTGATTGTGGTGATGGCAATCGACAGGGACGAGGAACGGCTGGTCAGCGGACCGGATATCGTATCCCGCGGGTTTATCTATGTGCGTGAAAATGAGAATATCATTGACAACACACGCGAACTCGTGCGCGAAATTCTGAGCGACAACAGTCTGGCGGGTGATAACTGGCCGGAACTGAAGAATGTTATCAAGGATGAGGTTCACCGCTACATTCTTGAAAAAATCAAACGCAATCCGATGATTCTGCCGATCATTCTGGATGTTTGACGCGGGGGAACTGATACGATATAATCTGAGGAGGGGAATATCCCCTCCTCTTTTTTCGTTAAATCAGAGACGGCAAAGCAAAGGAGCGGAAAGCATGGAGTATACAGCGGCGCACCAGCTGGCCCGGGCAATCCGGGAAAGCGAGGAATACAAAACCTACCATTCTCTGAAGGAAACCGTGATGGCGGACGATACACAGGCAGCGCTGATCCGCGAATACAGAAGGCTGCAGACTGCCATTCAGATGACCGTGATGTCCGGTATGCAGGCAGACGCGGATGATATGCAGCGTTTCAACGGAATTTCATCCCTCCTGTTTTCCAAGCCGGAGGTGTCACAGTTCCTGCTTGCCGAAATGCGGATGCAGCAGGCGCTCGGCGACATTTTCCGCATTGTGACGGAAGCAGCCGATATTGAGATCAATCTGCCGGGGGTATAACCGTGAAAGACGACGGGAAGAAAGTCACATACAAAAGCCTCAGCGAAGAACGGAAGTACGGCTTTTACTGGTACAGCGGCCTGTGGCGCGTACTTCGTCCGTTGCTGGTCGCTTTGACCGTGGCGGTGGCTGTAATCGGGCTTGTGACGGCCGGATACAACGGAATTTACAATCATTACTTCGCGCCTGTCGATCAGACTGACGTATCGGAAATAGGCTTCACCGTTTCCTCAGGACAGAGCCTGAGCGGCGTGGCGAACCGGCTGGAACAGGCCGGGCTGATCCGGTCACATACGGTTTTCAAATATTACTGCGATTTTGCCGGCATGGGGCAGAAAATTCAGACAGGCACCTATCTGCTGAACCGGAGCATGACGATGCTTGAGATTGCCGACCGGCTGACAACGGGTGACGGTAATCCGCTTGTAAGGAACATCACACTGATTCCGGGCGAAACCGTTGAGGATTTCGCTGACAAACTGTATACTGCCGGCGTGATCGCGAGCAAAGACTCGTTCCTGGAGAAGTGCCGGACCGGAAAGGATTTCAGCGATTATTACTATATAGCCGACGCGCTGGCAACGAAGAATGTTTCAAAACGCCGCTATGTACTGGAAGGCTATCTCGCGCCGGATACCTATGAAGTGTATACCAACGCGTCCGACGATGATATTATCCGCAAACTGCTGAGCCAGACGGAGGCGGTGTTCCCGGTTGAACGGCAGGAACGCGCGTCTGAACTCGGCTATACGATGGATCAGATTCTGACCATGGCGAGCCTGATCGAAAAGGAAGCCGGCGCGGCGGACTTCGCGAGGGTTTCCGCGGTGTTCCATAACCGGCTGAAAGCCGGTATGAAACTTCAGAGCGATGTAACGATTCACTATATTACGGGCATGCGTAAAATGGCACTGGCAAACAGTGATCTGCAGACCGACAGCCTGTACAATACATACGTATACAGCGGGCTTCCGCTCGGACCTGTGTGTAACCCGTCCGCGTCGGCAATTGACGCCGCGCTGTATCCGGATGAGGTCTTTACGGCGGGCGGATATCTCTATTTCTGTGCCAAGGACCCGGAAAGCGGAGAACTGTATTTTTCGAAAACGCTTGAAGAGCATGAGCAGGCCGTGAAGATTTACGCGCCGCTGTGGCAGGCGTATGATGAATCCAGGGGGATCAAGTGATATGAAAGTGCCGGAACTGCTCAGCCCTGCGGGGAATGCGGACGCGCTGAAAGCCGCGCTTCATTACGGAGCGGACGCCGTATACGGCGGCATGAAGAACTACGGCCTCCGGTCCTTTGCGGGCAACTTCGGTCCGGAGGAACTGCGTGAAGCGGTGTCGCTGACGCATGAAGCCGGGAAAAAGTTCTATGTTACGATGAACGCCAGCCCTTTCGATGATGAACTGGAAGGCTTTCTGGACGCAGCGGAGACCGCGGCCGCGACAGGTGTCGACGCGCTGATCGTATCCGATCCGGGCGCGATTCTGATGTTGCGTGAACATCTGCCCGATGTATCAATACATGTCAGTACACAGGCAAACACGCTGAATACGCCCAGTGCCGCGATGTACCGCGATATGGGGTGTGAACGCGTTATTCTGGCCCGGGAGATGAGCCTTGACAGAATCCGTTCCATGCATGACCGGCTCGGTGACAGCATTCAGCTGGAAACATTTGTTCACGGCGCGAGCTGCATGGCGTACTCGGGAAGGTGCATGCTGTCCGCGTATCTGACCGGGCGCAGCGCCAACCGCGGCGCGTGCGCTCAGCCATGCCGCTGGCAATATCATGTAACGGAGGAAAAACGTCCCGGGGAATATCTGCCGGTCGCGGAGGATGAAAGGGGAACCTATCTGTTCTCCGCGAAGGATCTTTGTCTGATGAGCCTGTTGCCGGATCTTACGGCCGCGGGTGTGGCGTCCCTGAAAATTGAGGGACGAATGAAAACGGCTTATTATGTCGCGGTAGTGACCGGAGCCTACCGGCGCGCGCTGGACCTGCTTGCCGAAGACCGGAAGCTGTTTGATGCCGCGCTGCCGGACCTGCTTGCCGAAGTGCGCTGCGCGAGCCATCGCGACAGCGATACCGGATTTTTACTCGGCAATCCGCCTGAACCCGGTGAAGCGGAAGGATTCCATCAGGACCGTGAATTCCTCGCCACGGTCACCGGTGAACGGGATGAAGAAGGTCGGTATCCGCTCCTGCTTAAAAACCGTTTTTTCGCGGGTGACACGCTGGAACTGATGATGCCCGGAAAAATCGAATCATTCACAGCCGAACCTTTTGTACGCGTGAAAACAGGCGAGACGCTCAATACGCTGGGAATTGCCGGTGAGGAAATACGTATGACGCTTCCTGAAGGCGCGGGCACCGGTGATATGCTGCGCGGTCCTGTGCGTAATCACAGACAGTGATTGCAAACAGAGGAAGAATGTGGTAAATTAAATTGTTAAAAGATTCACATGTGAAGGAATGAGCAAGATGAACGGATATGTTTCTGATGCCGTAGTCCGCCGTTTACCCGGATATTACCGTCATTTGCGTGAGCTGGAAGAGAACGGTGTCGTGCAGATTTCATCACAGGAACTCGGTGAGAGGATGTCGCTGACTCCTTCACAGATACGTCAGGATATCAACTGCTTCGGCGGTTTCGGCCGTCAGGGCTACGGCTATCCCGTGCATGAACTGAAGGAACATATCGGTGAAATACTGGGGTTGAACAGAAAACACCGGATGGCCATTATCGGCGCGGGCAGAATCGGAAACGCCGTGTCGCGTTATCCCAGCTTCCGCCGCGAAGGCTTTGAAACCGTCGCGATGTTTGATTCGGATCCTGCCCTGATGACGGAGGAAGATGACGGAATCGGCATTTATGACATCAGCCGGCTGGAGGAACTGCTTCCGGAAATGGATATCAGTATTGCCGTGCTGGCTGTGCCGGCTACCGCGGCGCAGAAAACGGCGGACCGGCTGTACGCGTGCGGTGTACGGGCAATATGGAACTTTGCCCCCGTGGATCTGCAGCATCCCGCGGATATGGAAGTTGTTAATGTGCATATGAGTGATACGCTTCATATACTGAGCTACCGCATGGCGCACCCGGATGCCGACCGGAAATAACGGAGGTATGGCTGAAGATGGCGAGAACCAGACGGACGGAACGCCTGAACTATACAGATGAGAACAAAATCACGGATGAACGCGGTATGGAGAGCATGGCTGAGCAGACCGTGTATGTGCGCCATCCGGAGCAGATATCGCATACGCGTGGGAATGAACGGAACAGCTCCACGCGGAATGACGGATGTGTAAATTTCGATTACCGCCCCGAAAAAGAAACTGTTATTTATGACGAATATGAGATCAGCCGCCGTCTGCCGGAAAAGCGGACTGTTACGGCAAGCACACGCGGAGGAGAACACCGTGCCCTGTGGGGTGCGGTGGGCTTTTTCGCTTTTTTGATTCTGTGCGCGATGGTTCTGCTGATGCTGCCGCAGCTGACCGGCGTGAGATACAGGTTTATCCCGAACCTGGCGTTTGTGAACGGAAACATTATCGCCGCCGATGCCGATAAGGCTGATACAATGGACAGCTATACGGAATATATGGCGGCGGATACGATATATCCGGGTGTGTATATTGATGACGTGCACGTGGGCGGAATGACAAGGGAACAGGCGGTTGAAGCAGTGGAGGCCGCCGCGGAGGACGGTCCCGGCTCGGAGTTTGATATCACGGTTCTGATCGGCAATGGAAGCTGGCATCTGACACGCGCCAATGTACCCGTAACCAGAAATGTGAAGGAAACCGTGGATAAAGCATGGGCAATCGGCAGGCGCAATACCGCGGCTGCCGGCGGCGCGGACCTTACCCCTTTCGCGGAACGGCTGAATGAAGCACTGTCCATCCGCGGCGCGCCCGTATCCTTTACAACGGAACTGACATACAGCAGGGAAGCCCTGATGATCCAGGCGGAAGCGATCTGTACCTATGTGAACAGGGATCCTGTAAACAGTATGGTGGAATCCTTTGATTTCAACACGCGCGCATTCACGTTTACCGATGACATTCCCGGCGCGCGTATTGATCCCACGGAAATCTATGATAAGGTCGGGGCCCTGCTGGACAGCGGCACGGCAAGCGCGGAAGTGACTTTTGTACCGGAAAAACTGCTTGCCGATATGACCAAGATTGAGCTGATGAACAGTTTTACAAAGATTTCCGGCTTTTCTACAAATACAACAAGCAATAACAACCGTAACACGAACATTAAGCTGAGTGCCGCGGCCATCAACGGAGTAACCGTGCAGCCCGGAGAGATCTTTTCATTTAACGGAGCGACCGGCGAACGGACCAAAGCCAAAGGTTACAAGGCGGCACCGGCCATTTCGGGCGGAGCCACGTCCGACGAGATCGGCGGCGGCGTGTGCCAGACGAGCTCCACGCTTTTCAACGCGGTCGCACGGGCTGATCTTGAGATTGTTTCACGGAGCCCGCATGCCTGGCCGAGCAGCTACATCGATAAGGGAATGGACGCCACGGTGAACTGGCCGGGGCTGGATTTCAAATTCCGCAACAATACGGACTGGCCGGTATTTATCGTAGCCTCCTACGCGAACCGGAAGGTGACCGTTGAGATATACGGGATGAAGCTGAAAGACGGAATCACGATCGATCTGGAAAGCGAAACGGTGAAGAAACTGCCGCAGCCTTCGGGTACCGAATATGTGATCAATACCTCACTGAAACCGGGCGAAAGTAAAAAAACCGTAACGGGCAGATCCGGCAGTATTGTGGATACATACAAGGTTTATTATCAGGCCGGGAAAGAGATCCGGCGTGAAAAACTATGCACTTCGACCTATAAAGCGTATCAGGAGACAATAGAATACAACCCGCGGTAACGGGGCGGCAGACAAAAACAGCCTGAAGGCAAACTGCTTTCAGACTGTTTTATGTGCCGGAGGTGGGACTTGAACCCGCACGCTTTTAAGGGCAACGGATTTTGAATC